>DASZJY010000414.1:0-1728 GCA_035947635.1 Acidimicrobiales bacterium
AGGCCGACCTCCCGCATGCGCTCGAGGTGAGGGCGCACCGTATTGGGGTGCAGCCCGAGGGTGTCGGCGATGTCGGCGGTGGACCGCGGCGACCGGGCCCGCACGAGCTCGAGATAAATGGCGTACCGGGTGTTGTCGCCCAGCGCCTTCAGGACGGCCAGCCGGACCTCGCTCACGTCCTGGCATATTACCGGCCATTCCCGTTAAAATCCAGACGTGCCCCCCTCCACCCTCCCCACCGACGCCGACGTGCTGGCCATGCTGCGAGGCGTCGTCGACCCCGAGCTGGGCTCCGACATCGTCGACCTCGGGATGGTCTCGGGCGTCGAGGTGGGCGACGACGGGCGGATCACCGTCACCGTCGCGCTCACCATCTCGGGGTGCCCCCTGCGGGTGCAGATCCGCGACGACGTGCAGTCCAAGGTCCGGGCCCTGCCGGGCGTCACCGACGTCGTCGTCAAGTTCGGGGAGATGACGCAGGCGCAGCGCAGCGACGTGATGCAGCGCGCCCGCCGCAAGGCCGCCGACAACGCCCCGGACACAGAGGTCCCCCTGACCACCAGGATCATCGCGGTGGCCAGCGGCAAGGGCGGCGTGGGCAAGAGCAGCGTCACCGTCAACCTGGCCTCGGCGCTCGCGGCCCGAGGCTTCACCGTCGGTGTCCTCGACGCCGACATCTGGGGCTTCAGCGTGCCCCGCATGCTCGGCGTCTCCGGCCGGCTCGGTGCGGCGGATGACCGCCGGATCCAGCCCTACGAGATCCCGGTGGGCGACGGTCGGCTCAAGGTCGTCAGCATGGGGCTGCTCGTCGACGACGAGGACATGGCGATCATGTGGCGGGGGCTGATGCTCGCCAAGGCCCTGGAGGAGTTCCTCGTCAAGGTCGCCTGGGGGAGCATCGATTACCTGCTCCTCGACATGCCTCCGGGTACCGGCGACATCCAGATGGCCCTGGGCCGGATGCTGCCCCGGGCCGAGATGCTGGTGGTCACCACGCCGGCCCTGGCGGCCCAGAAGGTCGCGGTCCGGGTGGCCGACATGGCCCGCCGCTCCTACCTGAAGCTGCTCGGGGTGCTCGAGAACATGAGCGCGTTCACGTGCGAGCACGGGCAGCAGTACGCCCTTTTCGGGTCCGGCGGTGGCGAGGCCCTGGCCACCGACCTGCGCGTGCCCCTGCTCGGGCAGGTCCCCCTCCAGCCCGAGGTGAGCGAGGCCAACGACGAGGGCCGGCCCCTGTCAGTGGCCGCTCCCACCAGCGCGGCCGGCCGGGTGTTCGCCGACGTGGCCGAGCGCATCGCCACCGACCTCCTGCCTCCAATCGACATGACCGACTGCACCGCCCGGGTGCTGGCGTCGGTCGAGTCCACCCTCGGGGCGACCTCCGAAGGAGCCGCTCGCTGAGAGCGGCCCCGGTCAGTAGCCGCGGCGGTTGCGGTAGCGCACGCCGCCGGCGAACCGCCGCAGCACAGACGCTCTGATCACCGCCCTCACCGGGGGGAGCAGGAGCAGCAGCCCGACGCAGTCGGTGAGGAACCCGGGCGTGAGGAGGAGGGCGCCGGCGAAGAGGATGAGCACGCCGTCGGCCAGCTCCCTGCCGGGGATCGCCCCGGCGTCGAGCTGACGGCGGAAACGGCGGAGGACGCCCAGCCCCTCCCGCTTGACCAGCCAGGCCCCCGCCGCGCTCACGGCCAGCAGGAGGAGGATCGTGTACCAGGGGCCGATCAGCTG
>DASZJY010000415.1:0-1855 GCA_035947635.1 Acidimicrobiales bacterium
TCCGCGTGCCGAAGGCCCGCGACTCATTTACCCCCCTCGCCGATCCACTCACATGGAAATTACGTCCCTCCTCCCCGCGCAACGACGATGTCCCGCGCCGCCGCCCATTGGGTGAGGTCTTGGCGCTGGATCGTGGCGGCCATGAGGTCGGGGAAGAGGTCGGGGGTGCAGGCGAAGACGGGCACGCCGAGGGCGGCGAGGGCGGCGGCGTTCTCGTGGTCGTAGGCGGGGGCGCCGTCGTCCGACAAGGCCAGGAGGGCGACGACCTGGACGCCACCCGCCACCAGGGCGGCCACCCGCCGGTGCATCTCGGCCTCGTCGCCGCCCTCGAACAGGTCGCTCACGAGCACGAGGACCGTGTCGGACGGTCGCTGTACCAGCCCCTGGCAGTAACGGAGGGCCTGGTCGATGTCGGTGCCACCCCCCAGCTGGGTGGCGAAGAGGAGGTCGACCGGGTCGTCGAGGTGGGGGGTGAGGTCGACCACCGACGTGTCGAAGACGACGAGCGACGTCCGCAGCGCCCGGATGCTGGCCAGCACCGCCCCGAACACCCCCGAGAACACCACCGACGAGGCCATCGAGCCGCTCTGGTCGACGCACAGGACGACGTCGCGCTGGAACGCCCGCTGGCGCCGGCGGTAGCCGACCAGGGTCTCGGGGATCAGGGTGCCGTGCTCGGGCTGGTAGTGGCGCAGGTTGGCGAGGATGGTGCGATTCCAGTCCAGGTCGGGGGGCCGGGCCCGCCGCGTGCGGGAGGCCCTGTCGAGGGCACCCGTCACCGCCTGACGGGTTTGCTGGGACAGCCGCCGCTCGAGCTCCTCCACGACGGCGGCGACCACCCGGCGGGCGGTCTGGCGGGTCTGCTCGGGCATCACCCGGTTGAGAGCCAGCAGGGTGGACACCAGGTGGACATCGGGCTCCACCGCCTCGAGCAGCTCCGGCTCCAGGAGGAGCTGGCGGAGGCCCAGGCGCTCCATGGCGTCCTGCTGCATGACCCGGACGACGGAGGACGGGAAGTAGGTGCGGATGTCGCCGAGCCAGCGCACGACGGCCGGCGCCGACGCCGCCAGCCCGCCCGCCCGAGAGCGCGGTTCCGCCTTCCGCCCCTTCCTCGGTCCCCCCGTGATGGAGGTCGCGCCACCCCCCTCGCGGCCGCCCCCGTAGAGCGCACCGAGGGCGGCGTCGACGCCAGCGTCGTCGCCCACCAGGCCGGCGCCCGTGCCGTCGGCCTCGCCGCCGCCGAGGACGAGCCGCCAGCGCCGGAGCTGCTCGGCGTCAGTCACCACTCGCCTCCGCCAGGCCCAGGAGGCGCGCCACCGCCGCCAGCACCGGTGCGGCCCGCTCGGGGTCGACCGTGCCGTCCTCGTCGTGGTCGCCGACGGCCGTCCCACCCGGGCGGTCGGCGTCCAGCCGACGCACCCGCTCCCCGACCTGGCGCCGCTCGGACGGCTCGAAGGTGGCGAACGTCCGACGCAGGAGTGGAAGGAGGTCGCGGAAGGCCTCGCCCGGCACGCCCCGCAGCCACCCGTCGAGGAGGCGGAGCAGCGCCTCGTCGTGAAGCAGCACCATTCCGCTGCCCGAGAGGAATCCCTCGATCCACGCCGCCGCCCGGGGCCGGTCCTCGCCCACCGAGAGCACCGCGGCCAGGCGCACGGCCACGCCGTCGGAGGGCAGCACGCCACCGTCGAGGAGAAGGCGCGTGGCGCGGCCCGCCACCAGGCCGTGCAGCCCAGTGCGGTCGACGAGGGATCCAAGCGCCTGCTCCCACGACGCCCGCAGGTCGGGGCGGTCGAGCGCGGCGAGCGCGCCGTGTACCGCCGAGATCCGGCGCACCAGCTGCGCGGCCTCGTCGTCG
>DASZJY010000416.1:0-6627 GCA_035947635.1 Acidimicrobiales bacterium
GCTCCTGGCGCCGGCCCAGGAAGCCGAGTTCGTGGGCCGCCACCTGGGGCCTGCCCTCGCCGCCGCCGGAGCCGCGACACGGATCCTCGCCTTCGACGGCAACTGGGATGGCACCGACCACGCCCTTCGGGTGCTCGGCGATCCGGTGGCCGGCGCCTACCTGGCCGGCGTGGCCTTCCACTGCTACGCCGGAGACCCCACGTGCCAGGACGAGATCCGCCGACGGCACCCCGACAAGGCGATCTTCGTCACCGAGTGCTCCGGTGGGGGCTGGTCCACCGATTTCGCCGCCAACCTGCGGTGGGGTGTGCACACCCTGATCGTCGAAGCCGTGCGGCACGGAGCCGGCGCGGTCGTGCTCTGGAACATGGCGCTCGACCAGGGCTCCGGTCCGACCAACGGCGGCTGCCAGGACTGCCGGGGCGTGGCAACCGTCGACACCCGCGCCGGTCGCGTCGAGTACAACGTCGAGTACTACGTGCTCGGGCACGCCAGCAGGTTCGTGGCACCCGGGGCCGTCCATCTGGCATCGACCAGCAACGAGGACGTGGGCGTCGAGAACGTGGCGTTCCGCAATCCCAACGGCACCCGCGCTCTCGTGGTGCTCAACTCGGCCGGTGACGCCCGGACCTTCGGCGTCAGCTGCTCGGACGGCTCGTTCCGTTACCGCCTGCCCGCCGGCGCGGTCGCCACCTTCTGCTGGACGTAGGCCGCGCCCCGGCATTCGCCTTGCGTGAGACGGGTCGCCGTGGATCTGTCATCGCCGCCTCCGGTGGGCGTCGAGGTACTGGAGCAGGTCGTGGGCGGCGAGCTCGATCTCCTTGTGCTCCCACTCGGCGGCGCGGTAGTGACAGGAGATGAGCCCCATGCGGTGGAGGCGCCGGAAGTCGCCGAAGACGAACGCGTAGCGCGCCTTGGTCTCCTCCTTGACGCCGTCGGTGAGGGCGAGATGCCACTGCCCGTACTCGTCCCACGTGTGGTTCTCGAGGAAGGCGTTCTCGTCCTCGGCGGCCGGCTGCACATCCGCCCACCGGCTCCTCACCACGTACCGACGAGCGTCGATCAACGCCCTGGCCTTCGCCACCCCGGCCTCGTTCACCGTGTAGGAAGCCACGAGGTGATCAGCTCTTGTCCGTGAAGGAGTGGTGCTCGTGGGCGACGACCCACCGGCCGCCCTCCCTGCGCAGGCCGACGGTGAGGCGCAACCGTCTGTCGGGATCGTCCCTGAGCTCGTCCTCGCTGCCGCACCGCAACAGCGCCCAGGCGAAGGCGACGTCACGACCGGCGGTGACGTCGAGCGAGACGATCTCGAACGACGCTCCTGAGCGCTGCCACTCGAAGAACGGCGGCCACGTGTCACGGTAGGCGGCCAGATTTCGGACGCCCTCCTCGGGGGGTGGCACGTCGAACATCACGATGTCGTCGGCGTGGTCGGCGAGCACCCCGTCGAGGTCACCGGCATCCACCGCCGCCGCCCACCTCCGGATGAGGTCTCCGATCACCTGCTCGTCGTCACCCATCGGGACTCGGCTCCACGCGGTACGTCAGGTGGGTCGCCGTCGAGGACACACGAACGGAGTCCTGCGTCAGGAGGCGCCGGTCGCCCGTTCGGAACAACGCGGTACCGCCACCGAGGACGATGGGGGCGAGATGGATGCGCAACTCGTCGGCCAGCCCCCCGACCACGCATTGACGCACCACGTCGCCGCCGCCCATGACGAACACGTGCTTTTCGCCGGCGGCGGCACAGGCCCTGGCGATGGCCGACGGCAGCCCGTCGGTGACGAACGTGAAGTCGAGGGGCAGGCGCAGGTGGTCGGGGGCCGCGTGGGTGACGACGAAGAACGGCGGTGTGGCGGCCAGGCCGGCGCCGTAGCCCATCTCGTCGTCCCAGCCGCCGGGTCCGTCGACGATGTCGAACAGCCGTCGTCCCATCACCACCGCGCCCGTCGCCTCCGTCGCCTCCCGCAGCACGGCGGCGTCGGTGTCGTCGTCGCTTCCCACGGCCCAGTCGTGCAACGGCTCCCCGCCGACGCCGAGTCCGTGCTCGAGATCGGGGTCGGGCCCGGTCACGTACCCATCGAGCGACATCGAGATGTCGGCAACGACCTTGGTCACGGTCGTGACCAAGCTGGGGACGGCGGCTGCCAGTCCGGGTCGCGGCCGGCGACGCCGAGGATACGGTCGAGGATGGGCGCGTCAGCGGGGACGGCGACCTCAGGCCCGAACAGCCCCTCGGCGCCGCTGGCCCGGAAGTGCCGGACCATGTCGAACACGGCGTCGAGGCCGGGCCCGTCGTACCCGGCGGGCTGCCCGATCGCCTTGGCCAGGTCCCAACCGTGGATCACGAGCTCGTCGAGCGCGACGACGCCGGCGACGTCCCCGGGCAGGTCGACGCCGCCCGCCGCCGTCATGCCCGTCCAGGCGCTCGGGTCGCGCCACGCCTCGGCCAGCTCCGCCACCTGCCGAGGGATGCGGGTGCGCCAGTCGGGCCCGATGTTGGCGCCGTTGGCGGACGGTCCTCCCTCGAGCGGGCGTTTGACCGCCGCCGCGCTGAACGCCAGCGCCGACCCGCCGATGTGGTCCAGCAGGTCGGCGACGGTGTAGTCAGCGCAGGGCGTCGGCTTGTTCAGGGCAACGTCAGGGGTGGCCTCCACCAGGTGGGCCACCCGACGTGCCGCCGGTACGAGATCAATGGCCGCGGTCATCGGTTCTCTGACGTTGCGCTCGACCGGAAATCATCGGCGGCGCGATGAGTTCATGAGGCACGATTCGTCGGTACCTCTCACTCGGCGGAGCAAGGAGCGGACATGCGCATCATCCTCAGTGACTTCATGAGCCTCGACGGCGTCGTCCAAGCCCCCGGAGGGCGCAAGGAGGACACCGACGGTGGTTTCCAGCACGGCGGATGGTCGATGCGGTTCTTCGACCCCGACGCGATGGGGCCCGTCATCGACGAGGTGATGCAGACGACCGAGGCGCTGTTGTTCGGTCGCCGCACGTGGCAGGGGATGGCTGCCGCCTGGCCGGGCCGGGCCGGCGATCCCTTCGCCGACCGCATGAACGAGATCCCGAAGTACGTCGCGTCCCGGACCCTGACACAGGACGACCTCCACTGGTCGAGCTCGACGTTGTTGCCTCCCGAGGACGCTATCGGCGCGGTGCGCCAGCTGCGCGCCCAGGAGGGTGGCGGCCTCCAGGTCATGGGAAGCGCGTCGCTCGCTCCGCAGCTCATCAACAACGACCTGGTCGACGAGTACCGACTGATGATCGAACCCATCGTGCTCGGTGGGGGCAAGCGGCTCTTCCCCGACGACGGCCGGGCCCGGCGGCTGGAGCTCGTCTCCACCTCCACGTCGAGCACGGGCGTGCTCATCTGCGCCTACCGACCCGTCGGCACCTGAGGCGTGTCCTTCCTCGACCGCTGGCGGCGGACCACCGCCGGTCCGCGTCTGGGCGGCGGGGAGGGGTTCGAAATCACGGCGGGTCGCCGGTCGGCATCGATGCCGATCCCTCACCGGCCTCCACGGCCGCCCCATCAACCCAGCGTGACAGGATCTCGCCAAGGCGGGCGATCCTGAACGGCTTCGCCACGTGGTCGTCCATTCCTGCAGCCAGACAGCGGTCGCGATCCGCGGGCAGCGCACTGGCCGTCAGGGCGATGATCGGCGTGCGCCGACCCGTGCTCTCCCGTTGGCGGATCTCCCGCGTCGTGCGGTAGCCGTCCATACCCGGCATGTGGCAGTCCATGAGCACGGCTGCATAGGTCTTGCGCTGGAGGGCATCGATCGCCTCAGGGCCGGTGGTGACCACATCCGCCTCGTAGCCGAGCTTTCTCAGGATGCGTATGACCACCGCCTGGCTGAGGTCGTTGTCCTCTACCACGAGCACCTCGGCCCGATCCCCGGCGGCGACGGTGGGCTCGACCGGCTCCGGACGTCCGGAGCCGAGAAGTGCCTGCCCTGGCGCCAGGATGTCGACGATGGTGTTCTGCAGCCGAGAGAGACGCACGGGCTTCGGGAGAGAACCCGCCGCCGCCATTGTGTTGAGTGAGGCGACGTCGGGACGGTGCGTGCGAGAGAGCACGAGCACCGAGGTGCCCGCCGCCATCGCCTGATCGGCAACCTGCTCGGGCACGCCGGGCGTCCGCATGTCGGGAAGGTCGAGGTCGACTATCGCGAGGTGGAACGGTCGGCCCTCGGCGGCTGCCTCGGTCAGCCGGCGCGCCGAAGACAGGGCGTCGTCTGCCCCTTCCGGACGCATCCCCCACGCCACCAGCTGCGACTCGAGGGCTGCCCTGGCAACCCCTCCCTGGTGGGCCAGGAGCACTCGGGCGCCGCCCAGCACCCGGCGCGCGGCTCGGCGGGAGCTCTGGGTGTCTGGCGCCGGCGCGAGAGGAATGACGACCTGGAAAGCGCTACCCCGCCCGGGCTCGCTGTCGAGGGTGATCTCCCCGCCCATGGCCTCGGCCAACCGCCGCGAGATGGCGAGGCCGAGACCGGTCCCGCCATAGTGACGGGTGGTCGACGCGTCGCCCTGGGAGAAGGGCTCGAAGAGGCGAACTCGCTCGTGCGCGGCGATCCCGATGCCGGTGTCACGTACCTCCAAGCGAACCAGCGCCTTCCCGTCCTGCCACGCGGCGACGTCGGCACTCACCACGATGTGGCCTTGCCGGGTGAACTTGACCGCGTTCGACGTGAGGTTCAGGAGGATCTGGCGCAGGCGACCGGAGTCACCGCGGACGACGATCGGCATGTCCGGATGGCAGTACCCGACGATCTCCAGCCCCTTCCCGTGCGCTTCCTCGACCGCGAGCTGCACGACGTCCTCGACCAGCTGCTCGACGTCGAACTCCACCTCCTCCAGCTCCAACTTGCCGGACTCGACCTTCGAGAAATCCAAGATGTCGTCGATCAGGGCCATGAGTGCCTCGCCGGCGCGACGGACGCCCTCGGCGTAGTCCCGCTGCATCGGGTCGAGGTCCGTCTCCAGCAGGAGGTCGACGAAGCCGACGACGCCGTGCATCGGTGTGCGGATCTCGTGGCTCATGGTCGCCAGGAACTGCGACTTCATCCTGGAGGCCTCCATCGCCTCGTCCCGCGCCACCCCGAGCTCCCGCTCGCTGGCCCGGAGCGCGGCCTCGGCGCGATCGCGCTCGATCACCCGACCGAGCTCCCTCCCGATCTGGGCCATCAGCTCGAGCGGCGGCGCGTCGGCCACGACCGGACGAGGGGAGAAGAACTCGAGCACCCCCACGACGTCTCGGCCCGCGAGGAGCGGGAAGGCGAAGCCGCCTGTCAGCCCGAGGTCGGCATCGGCTTCGGTCCTCGGGACGTCGACGTCTTCGCGCAGATCCTCGATCCACGCTGGCGCGCCGCTGGCCAACACCCGTCCGGGGAGCCCGGCGCCGGCCCGTAGCCGCCGCCTTTCGGTGACTCCCGCCAACGGGGCGAAGCGTTCCGGATCGTCGAGGTGCCAGACGTCGGTCGACATCAACTCCCCGTTGGCGTCGTCGACGACCAGCCACAGGTGCCCCACGGGCCACCGGGCGTAGCGGCAGATCTCGTCGAGCGCCACCTGCACGGCCTCCGGCACCGTCGACGCCCGGTTGGCGGCGACGGCCACCGTGCGCACGAGCGCCGCCACCTCGGCCTGTTGGACGAGCTGGCGGTTCGCGTCGCCGAGCTCCGCCGTCCGCTCAGCCACCCGCTGCTCCAGCGACCGGCTGAGGGTCTCGACCTGAGCGAAGCCCTCGGCATTCTCGAGGGCGCTCCCGGCCAGGACGGCGATGAACTCGGCCAGTCGGCGCTCCTCTTCTCCGAACAGAGCGCCGACCTGGCCGTGCGTGACGTAGAGGGCGGCTACGACGTGCCCGCGGTCGGAGATGGGCGCACACAGCGCGGAGCGGGCGCCACTGAGGAGCATGCTGTCGCCGGCGTCGGCGCTCAGCGCATCCGCGAGAATGACCGGCCCCCCCTCCTGGACGGCCCGCTCCACCAGCGACCGGCTGTATCGGTCGTCGCCGCTTCCTTCGGCGACATGGAGGTGAAGCGATCGGTTGCGATCGTCGACCTCCAGGACGGTGCAGCGCTCCCCGCGCAGCAACATCAGTGACGCCTCGTGGACGGCCGCGTAGACGGCTGGTTTGGAGAGCGCCGACGCGATCTTCTGGCCCGCTGCCAGCAGGGTGTCGAAGCGGTCGAGCATCGACAGGGTGACGTCTGGACGGACGTGCATCGTTTCCTCGCCGAACCCCGACAACTCGCTCGCCACTCGCCGGCCCGCCTCGACGTCGGCGTCGGCGCCGTCCCAGCCCAACTGGACGCCGATCTCACCCCGAGCGAGCCGGGAGTGGGCGTGCTCCCAACGGGCTCCCTGCCTGTCCGCCGCCGCCAAGCTCGCCTCGAACAGCCGCCGCGCCCTCCTCGACCGACCTCGCATGGCCGATAGCAGGGCGTCTTCGCGGAGGGCATGGGGGAGGTTGTTCTTGTAGCTTCGCGCCATCCGGCGAGCGCGACGTGCGGTCGCCCGCGCCCGACGCGACCGGCGCTTCCACACCGGTGACCACGTCGGTGTGTCCTCCAGCTCCAGACGTAGCGCGGTGGTCAGCCAGGGAAGGATGGGCGC
>DASZJY010000417.1:0-5695 GCA_035947635.1 Acidimicrobiales bacterium
CGGCCACCTCCACCGACTGGCCCCTGTCGTCGCCGAGGACGAACCCCCCGAAGAGGGCGCGCCGCTCGGGGGAGAGCGACTCGGCGCCGGCGAGCACCGTGCGCCGGACCCCGTTGGCCACTCGGCTGAGGAGGCCACCCGGCGCCCACGCGCCCACCTTCTCGACCGTCAGGCGGCCGGCCACGTGTCGCGGCGCCAGGCCGCCCCGCAGCGACGACGGGAGGTCGCTGAGGCGGCCGGCGAGCCACACCTTCTCACCGGCCAAGCGAGCGTGAAGGGCGCCGGCCGCGCTGCCCCGCGCCCACCCCTCCACCCGCTTGCCGCCGATGCGAACGGTCACCCGCAGGGCGCCCGACACGTCGGCGGGGTCGTCGACCAGCGTGGCGACCCCGGCCCACGCCCCGACCGCTGGCGGGCGCAGACCGTTGTGGGAGCGGGCCGCCAGTGCCGAGGTGGTCAGTGCGACCCCGAGGCAGAGCACCGCCGGACGGCGGAGCGCGAACCCGACGGTGGCGACGACCGCCACGCCGAGGAGCGGGAGCGGCGCGGCGGCCGACGCCCCGACCCACGCCGACACCGCCAGGACGACCGTCCACAGGTCGCTCACGATCTCTCCTCGTGAGCTGCGCCCCGCTCTGCGTGCTCGCTCACGGCACGACCCGGCGCCTCGCCCGCGCCAAGCCCCCCTCCACGGGGCAATTGCGCGAGGACGGGTGCATCAGACCCGGACCAGGGGGCGGAGGGCGGCGAGCTTCGCCGGGCCGATGCCCGGTACGTCGACGAGGTCGTCGACGGTGCGGAAGCGCCCGTGGCGCGTGCGGTGCTCGACGATGGCGGCGGCCAGCGACGGCCCGACGCCCGGCAGCGCCTCCAGCTGGTCGGCGGTGGCGGCGTTGAGGTCGAGGACCTGTGCTCTGGTGGTGGCGGTGGCCCCTCCCGCTGGCGACCCGGGCGACGGTCCCGGCGGAGCGGCGACCGCCTCCCCCTTGCGCGGCACGTACACGCGATCGCCGTCGCCCAGCCGTGTCGCCAGGTTCAGCTGGTCGAGGTCGGCCTCGGAGGACGGCCCGCCAGCGGCGGCCACTGCGTCGGCCACCCGCGCCTGGGCCGGCAGGACGTACACGCCGGGGCGTTCCAGGGCTCCGGCGGCGTGCACGGTGACGGCGTCCTCTGCTCGGCGGGGCTCGGCTCCGCCGGCGCCGGCCGTCGTCGGCGCGGCGGCAGGGTCGGCGCGGGGGAGAACGACCTCCGGGCGCGGCGTCGACCGGCCGAAGAGGAGCAGGGCGGCGACGACCGCCACCACCGCGAAGGCGGCGACGGCGGCGGCGACGGCGACACGGGGGCGTATCCCCGAGAGGGCGTCGCGCCAGTGGGCCAGGTGGTCGGCCCACGGAGGCGGGGACGGGGCGGCAGGAGGTTCGGTCACCGGGTCGACTCCCACGGGCGGGGTGGCGTCGTGGGGGAAGCCGGCAACCGGGCGGCACCGCCCGGCCGTGGTCAGGCTAGAGGCGTCGCGTCGCCTGCGCCAGGCCGCTCGGGCTCCTCGGAGGCGATGCCCTGCTCAGAGCGCTCGGTTTCCGAGGCCGCCGGACTTGGGGGCTCGCCCTGGCGGCGGGCCTCGTCGGCTGCCTCCCGAGCCTCGACCTCCAGGGGGATCATGCGGTACGCGGCCCGGTGGGGGAAGCCCTTCAGCCGCCCCCGCGCGTAGGCCCCCAGGTACTGCGACAGGAACCCGAATACGCCGAGCTCACGCCACTGGCGAAGGTGCTCCTGCTCGTGGCGCATCAGGTGGGCGTCGTCGGCCGACGCCTTGCGGACCGAGATGACCCTCCAGACGGTGATGGCGTCGGAACCGGGAGGCACAGGACCGCCCTCCCACACCCAGTGGTCCGCTTCCCGACGCAGCGCCATGGACTGAGCCTAGGAGGCGGTGGCCGTCAGAACAGGCGCGATGTCAGCGCCCTGCGGTAGCGGGCGGTGCGGGGGTCGTCGGGGCCGAGGACCTCGAGCAGGTCGAGGAACTTGCGGCGAGCGTCCTCGTCCTCCTTCACCTGGTCGAGCAGGTCGTCGAGGCGGGCGTCGACGTCCTCTTGGCCGACGCCCTCGGACGCGCTCAGGCGGGCCCGGGCCGCGACGCGGCGAGCGTCGCCGCTCTCGGGGACCCGCTGCAGCAGCTCGAGCGCCGCGTCCGTCTCGCCCTTGTCGACCAGCAGGTCGGCCAGGGCGACCACCGCTCCGGGGTGGTCGGGCTGGAGGTCGAGGGCGGCCCGCAGCGACGCCTCGTCGCCCCGCGCCACCAGCTCGTCGGCAGCCGACGGGCCCGGCGCCAGGCGGGCGACGAACTCCTCCACCGTCCGCTCGGGCACGGCGCCGATGAAGGAGTCGACGACCTTGCCGTCGCGGATCGCGAACACCGCCGGGATGGACTGGACGGCGAAGGCGGCCGCCACCTCGGGGTTGCGGTCGACGTCGACCTTGGCCAGCTCGACGGCGCCGTCGGTGGCCCCCACCACCCGTTCGAGGACGGGCCCGATCGTGCGGCAGGGACCGCACCATTCGGCCCACAGGTCGACGACGACCGGCACCTGGGCCGAGCGGTCGAGCACGTCGCGCTGGAAGGTGGCATCGGTGACGTCGATCATGGCTGAGGGTCCAACGTCCTCCGTGGCATCTCGATTCCTCCCCGCCGACGGTACCTTGGAACCGATGACACGCCGCCCCGTCGTCCTCGTGCGAACTTCGTGCGATCGACCCCCTCGTGCACTGGTCGCTCGCAAGACAGTCCGGGGGGTCGGCGCAGCGTGAGCCTGTACGAGATCCATCAGCGGCCCGAGCTCGACAACCCGGTGCTCATCATGGCGCCCGACGGCTGGATCGACGCCGGTCTCGGTGGCGCCACCGCCTTGGGGGCGCTGCTGTCGTCGGTCGAGACCGAGATGGTCGCCTCCTTCGACGCCGACGACCTGCTCGACCACCGCTCGCGCCGCCCCACCGCCCGCATCGTCGACGGCGTCTACGAGGACCTGGTCTGGCCCGAGATCCAGCTGCGGTACGGGCACGACGCCGCCGGGCACCCCCTGTTGGTGCTGGTCGGGCCCGAGCCCGACCACAAATGGCGGGCGTTCGCGTCGGCGGTGGCCGAGCTGGCCGGCGTGTTCGGCGTGCGGATGCTCGTCGGCATGGGTGCCTTCCCCGCTCCCGTGCCGCATACCCGGCCGGGGTCGGTGGTCGCCACCGCCACGTCAGCCGAGCTGGCGGCTCGCATCGGCGTGGTGAACGGCACGCTGGAGGTGCCCTCGGGCATCCTCGTCGCCGTCGAGCGTCGCTTCGCCGAGGCCGGGATTCCCGCCATCGGCCTGTGGGCGCGCGTCCCCCACTACGCCGCCGGCATGCCCTACCCGGAGGCGGCGGTTCTCCTGGTGGAGGCGCTGGGCAAGGTCTCCGACATCGTGGTGGCGCCGGGGCCGCTCCAGGAAGCGGCCGATGCAACCAAGCAGCGCCTCGACGAGCTGGTCGCCAACAGCGTCGAGCACAGCACTGTGGTCAGCCAGCTGGAGGCCCGCTACGACGCCGACACGGCGAGAGCCCAGGGCGGTGGTCCCGAGCTGGGGCCTGAAGCCTGGGAGAACCTGCCGACGGGCGACGAGCTGGTTGCCGAGTTCCAGCGCTTCCTCGATAGCAACGGGTCCTAGGCGTCCGCCGCTGTCTCACGCTCGGATAGGCCCAGGCGGGGCAGGACGAAGTTGAGCTCGGCGGCCATGTGGCGCACTCGTTCGTCGACCACGAGCGAGCCGTGGCCGGCGTCGAAGCGGTAGACCTCCACCTCGCCGCCGCGCGCCTCGAGGGCCTCGACGTAGTTGAGCACCTGGCGGATGGGGCAGCGGCTGTCGTTGTCACCGGCGATGATCAGCACCGGCGCCCGCACCCTGTCCACGTAGGTGACCGGTGACCGCTCGACATAGAGGTCCCCGACCTCGTCGGGGCTACCCCCGAAGAGCGACCGGTCGAACGCCTGCAGGCTGGGGGCCTCGTCCTCGTAGGCGGCGAGGTAGTCGGCCACCGGCACGGCGGCCACCGCCGCCGCCCAACGCTCGGGGTGCAGGCCGATGGCGAGGAGGCTGACGTAGCCGCCCCACGATCCTCCGGCCACCACCGCCCGCGACCCGTCGACGGCGCCTTCGGCTACCAGGGCGTCGAGCCCGGCGACCACGTCGGCCACTTCGGGGAGGCCGGGATCCCCGATGAGGGCGTCGCGGAAGGCGATCCCGTACCCGGTGGATCCCCGGTAGTTGACCATGGCCACGGCGACGCCGTGGTCGACCCAGGCCTGCACGTCGGGCATGAAGGCGTCCTGGTAGGCCCACGTCGGGCCGCCGTGCACGAGCATGACGACGGGGTGCGGCCCCGGCCCGGGAGGTGTGGCCACGAAGCCGTGGACCCGCTGCCCGACCGGGTTGGTGAACGACCACGACCGGTAGGGCCGACCTCCTGGCGCCCGCTCTCCCTCCGCCGCGCAGACCTCGTTGCCCTCCACCGAACGCACCGACGGCGGGGTGGCACCGTCGGCCACGCGCAACCACACCTCGCCGTCCGGCCGCACGCGGGCGCCCGAGATCGTGCCCTCGGGGTGGGGGACGGGCTCGAGAGCCTCGGTCTCCAGGTCGAGATGGAACAGCTGGTGTCGACCCTCGTGCTGGTGGACGACGAGCAGGGCCGAGGCGTCGGGCCACCAGTCGGCGATCCTCACGTCTCCGGGCAGGTCGACCGGGAGGTCGCGGCGCTCGCCCGTCTCCAGGTCCCACACGCCCGGGCGCTCCGTGCCCTCCCGCTCGTGCACGAAGGCGAGGCGCTGGTCACCCGCCACCCGGGCCCATCCGGCCACCGACAGCCCCAGCCCTGGGCCGTCCCACAGCTCGCCGACCGTCTCGGCGGTCGCCGGGTCGACGACCCGGAGAGCCAGGTGGATGTTGTCGCCGTGCTCGGCGTGCTCCAGGCAGAGGAGGTGCGAGTCCCGGGACAGGTCGGCGACCTCGACCGTCTCCACGTGGCGGTGCAGGAGCCGGTGCCCGTCGCCCGTCGAGACGTGAACGGCGAACCCGTCGTCGCCCGCCGTGCCCACGACGACCACGCCGTCGCCCAGGGCCAGGCCCGCGCTCCACGCGTCGGGCAGCCCCGGTACGAGCGGGCCGCTCTCCCCGTCGCCACCGAACGGCTGCACGACCCAGTGCCCCGTCTCGTCACCCGTCACGTCGTGGAACCACACGACGCCGGTGCCGTCCGCGGTACAGGCGCCGAACGGGACGCCGATGGGGTCGTCGGTCACCTGCCGCCGGGTGCCGGCGGCACGGTCCCAGGCGTACACCTGCCAGGCGCCGCTTTCGTTCGAACTGAGGGCCAGGCGGTCGGGGGCGTGGCGCGCCCAGATCGGGAAGCCGACGGTGGTGGCTCGGAACCGGCGCTCCCAGAGCGGCATGCCGCCCGGGACGGCGCTCACCCGGTGACGACCAGGTTGACCAGCTTCGGCGGTCGGGCGACGACCCGTGAGGGCGACTGCCCAGCCAGGGCGGCCTGCACCCGCTCGGAGGACAGGGCCAGGCGCTCCATCTCGTCCTCGTCGACGTCGGCCGCTACCTGCAGGCGGTCGCGCACCTTGCCGTTGACTTGCACCACCATCGTCTCGGTCTGCACCGCGGCC
>DASZJY010000418.1:0-1800 GCA_035947635.1 Acidimicrobiales bacterium
GTCTCGTCCTCCGCCGCCGGCTCGTCTCCGCCGGCTTGAACGTGGCGGCCATGGCCGGCTCCACCGCCCTGTGGTGGGCCGTCGGCCGCCACAAGACCTAACCACGGCGGGGGGCTCGGCCCCGCCTGCTTCGGAGTTGGCGCCCAGGGCACCGTGTCAATGACACTGTGGGATGGTCACCACCGAGAAACGGCGGCAAGACGGGGCGAAGAAGGCCGCCGACCGCGAGCGCACGGCCGACCGGCAGGGTCACATCGCCGCCGGCACCACCCAGGGCCTCCACATCGCCGAGGACATCATCTACGCCCTCACCGCCCTGCTCCTGGCCGGAGGAGCCCTCATCGTCCTCGGGGTGGCCGTGTACCACTTCGCCACCGACGTCTCCAAGGGCGTCGAGGACGCCATCGAGGCCACCCTCAACTCGCTGCTCATCGTGTTCATCCTCGTCGAGCTGCTGGCCGCCATGCGCCAGGCCATCGACGAGCACATGCTGGTCGCCGAGCCGTTCCTCCTCGTCGGCATCCTCGCCGCCATCAAGGAGATGGTGGTGGTCTCGACGTTCAAGATCGAGACCCAGAAGACGTCCGACGTCGTGCTCAAGATCGGTGTTCTCGCCGGCGTGGTCATCGGCCTGGCCATCGCCATCCTCGTCCTGCGGCGAAAGGTGCGGGAGCCCGAGGAGTCCACCGAGGAGTGACCGCCGAGGCCTCCGGCGGGCCCACCCGGGCGTGGTACTGGGTCGGCGGCGTGGTGGGGGTGGTGGGCATCGTCGCCACTGTCGTTTGGATCGTGACCGGCGTGGGGGGCATCGAGCGGCAGGTCGACCGCTTCCAGCGGGTCGACATCGGCGAAGAGGGCCCCATCACGATCGACGAGACCGGCGGGTACACGATCTACTACGAGGGCCCTGACGCACAGACCGAGGAGCCCGACGTCAACGTCACCATCGAGGGCCCGGGCATCCGCCGCGGGTCGCTGGGCGAATACGACGCGTCGCTCACCTACTCCTTCGGCGGACGGGAGGGCAGGGCCGTGCTCACGGTGCGCATCGACGAGCCGGGGACGTTCCTGCTCGGCTCGACCTCCTCGGAGGACGACGGCCAGATCGCCGTCGGGCGCAGCCTGGCCCCCCGGCTCGTGCGCACGGTGATCGTCGGGGTGGTGCTCGGCCTCTACACCGTCGGGGGGACCACCGGGATCGTCCTTCTCACCGCCCTCCGCCGCCGCGACGCCCGCCGCCGCGGTGCCGCCCCGCCACCGCTGATCCGGCCGTAGCATTCTTCGTCAGATGGGAAGCTGGGCTCTGCTGCAGCCGGGGAGTCGCCGTTGCCGCGGCTGGAATCCTCCT
Source organism: Acidimicrobiales bacterium (assembly GCA_035947635.1). Taxonomy (GTDB): domain Bacteria; phylum Actinomycetota; class Acidimicrobiia; order Acidimicrobiales; family AC-14; genus DASZJY01. Next base: position 1,349 of record DASZJY010000418.1, read on the forward strand.
CGTCGTGTGGATGCGGCCCGTCGTCGGGATGGCCGGGATGGGCGCCGCTGGCGGTAACGGCAGGCTCGCCCGCTCAGCGCCCTCCCGGGCGTGGGTGATGCTCTCGGAGATGCGGAGGTTGACAAACCCAGCCGAGTAACCTTGTCCCATGGGATGGCGAGACTGGCGAGGGCTGGCACCGTCTCGACCGGCTTGATGAGCGAGTGGGCTTTCGCCGGCATCGATCGCCTCAGGAGCAGGCGAGAGGCCTCCGCGCATCCGCCTCGTCTTCATCGTCGTTGACCTCATAACTGGCGTTGTGCAGTTGGCGACCGGAGCTTGGGTGAGAGCAGCTGTCTCACTCGCAACAGCAGGCTTCTTCTGGCTGGCCCTGGGGCACGTTGCCAAACACCTAGAGGCCCAGCCCTAGCCCTCGCCCTCGCTGTCGTCCTCCTCCGGGTGCCGCCCCGTCG
>DASZJY010000419.1:0-10230 GCA_035947635.1 Acidimicrobiales bacterium
AACGACGCCGGGCGGGCGCGCGCTCAAGTTCTCCTCGTCGGTTCGTCTCGACGTTCGACGCATCGACTCGCTGAAGGACGGCGCAGAGATCGTCGGCTCCCGCGTGCGCGTCAAGGTCGTGAAGAACAAGGTTTCGCCGCCGTTCCGCCAGGCCGTGCTCGACACCCATGTCGATGATCGAGCCCTCCTTCGAGATCCCCTCGCCATACAGGATGTCGAACTCCGCTTGGCGGAATGGGGCACTGCAGTTGTGGACGACGACGTCGTTGGCCACAAACGTGTGGAGCTCGTCGACCTCGAGGTCATACACCCGTCGCCACTCGGGCGGGCTGACCGCCTTGACCCGGTCGTACCAGACGTCTTCGTCGAGCGCTTGGAAGAGGAACTCGCTCTCGAGCGCCTCGGCCAACCTCTCCAGCCGATCGCGGCGGATGCGGCGGCTCCCGAGCACCTGCTTGAGACCACCGACGGGATCACCGGCGCCATCACCGATCAACCGGGCGGCCAGAGCCGGCGTGACCCCCGCGCCCCGGAGATACGCCAACACCGGCTCGGTCTGGGTGGCCGCAAGGTACCCACGCTGTGAGCCCCGATAGCTCCGCAGCTCGGGACGGGTCAGCTCGGCCACGAGGATCTGGCCACGCGGGCCCCACATGGGCAGGGCTTCGGCGAACCGGCGGACGTTGTCGACGCCGGCCACCCGAACGACCCAGCACGGAGGCTTGCCTTGGACCCGGCGCCCCTTGACGATGCTGGGCCGCTGGGAGCGCGGGTCGCGTACCTGGACCGAGCTGCCGATGCCCCACCGCAAGAGGAGCCAGTGGATCTGCTGCGCGAGCTGTTCGGAGGTGGTGCAGAACCCGCATCGAATGCCGCCGGTCTGCTCACGGCTCACCCAGCCGTCGGACTCCCAGAGCCCGAAGAGCAGGTTGGCGACCACGTCGGCGGAGACGTCCGGGGCGAAGAACGGCGGTGGGATGCGCTTCCGGGGCGCCAGATGACCCCAGATGCCTGCCCACCGGGCCAGGGCGAGCACCCCGTTCTTCTCGCCCTTGCGGTGGGAGTAGCTGGTCGCGATGCCGTCGGGATGGGCGTCGCAGCCGAGAGTCGAGGCGATGGCTGCGGCGTCCTGCTGCAGGGTCTCCTGAACGTTGATGAACGCGAACGGCGTCTTCCCGCCGACGTAGCCGTCGCCGATGAGGTAGCCGAGCAGGCGGGCGTGATCGGGCGGCACCGGCTCGGCGTCGCCAAAGCCGCCGACCCGCCGGGGACGGGCGACGCAGTCACCCGCTCGCAGCTCGCCCGCCTCCCGCCAGCCCCGGTCGGTGAGCACGCGATGGTCGGGCGTCGCCCACAGGGCGGTGCCGTCCCGGAAGTGGAGCCCGAGGACCTCCCGCTCGCCCTGATCGAACCGGGCAGTGAGAAGGCGGGCATGGAGCTTGCCGAGCTTGTCGACGGCGACGACCGACGAGCCTTCGCCACGCTCGACCATCTCCTCGATGCGGTGGGTGAGGCCGGTGGCGGGATCGAAGACGTTCGTACCCGCCGCTAGGCACTTGTTCTTCACGACCTTGACGCGCGTGCGGTTGCCAACCACCTCGACTCCGTCCTTGATGGATTCGATGCGGCGGATGTCGAGGCGGACCGACGAGTAGAACTTGAGCGCCCGCCCACCGGGGGTGGTCTCATTCGTTCCGTAGACGACGCCGATCTTCTCCCGGAGCTGATTGATGAAGACGGCGATCGTGTGGGTCTTGTTGAGCGTGGCGGCCAGCTTGCGCAGCGCCTGGGACATGAGGCGGGCCTGGAGACCGACATGGCTGTCGCCCATCTCGCCCTCGATCTCGGCTCGCGGGGTGAGGGCGGCGACCGAGTCGATGACGACCACGTCGAGGGCGCCCGAGCGCACGAGCATGTCGGTGATCTCGAGGGCCTGCTCGCCGGTGTCGGGCTGGGAGATGAGCAGCTCGTCGACGTTGACCCCGATGGTCTTGGCGTAGACCGGGTCGAGGGCGTGCTCGGCGTCGATGTAGGCGCAGACGCCGCCGTTGCGCTGGGCCTCGGCCACCACGTGCATGGCCAGGGTGGACTTCCCGGACGACTCGGGGCCGAAGATCTCCACGATGCGGCCACGGGGCAGGCCACCGATCCCGAGGGCGAGGTCGAGGGCGAGGGCACCGGTGGAGACGGCCTCCACGTCCATGTGGCCCGCCTCCCCCATCCGCATGACCGATCCCTTGCCGAACTGCTTCTCGATCTGGCTCACCGCCATCTCGAGGGCCTTGTCTCGTTCCACCGCTGGATCCCTTCCGTGCCGGCCGCTCGGGGCGGCCACTGCTCTGACGGTCCTCACCCTACGGAGGGGGTGTGACGATGACGCCGGTGTACTTTCACGAGCGTAGTTCCGAACGTAAGTTCGGTCAAGGACCTGGCCGGTCTACCCCTCGGTAGGGGCGCCCTCGCCTCGGTCAGACGCCTCGGCGGGCCCGCCGAGAGCCTTGACCACCTCTCTGTAGACCGCCCGGCGGAACTCGACGGCGCCCTCGACGAGCTCGTCGGGTCGCATCCACTTGAAGTCCCTGAACTCTGCTGGCGTGGTTCCGGAGTCGAGCGTCGGGGCGAGATCCTCCCGGAGCGGCCGGAACTCGAACCACTTCTGAACCTGCCCGAGACCCGTCTTCGTGGACTGGGCGTCCTCGGGGAGCTCGTAGGCCACCCAGTCGGTCAGGGCCCGGACGAGCTCGACGTCGACACCGGTCTGGAGGCCGGTCTCCTCGCGAAGCTCGCGTCTGGCCGCCGCTTCCGCGTCCTCGTCCGCTTCGAGGCCTCCCTGTGGCAGTTGCCAGGCGCCCGGATGATCGACCCGTTCGAGGGCCAGGATGCGGCCGTCGACCTTCTGCACCACAACCCCGACGCCGGCCCGGAAGTAGCCGCCGGGAGAGGGGCCGTTGCCGTTGCCGGCCGACGTCGCCTCGCGTCGAGGTGGCGGGGGTGCCGCCCGCTCACCCTCCTCACCGCGCTTCTGCTCCTGGTCCTTGTCCGGGTTCTTTTCGTCATCGCCGATGAAGCGCAGTATGTAGCGCTCGGTGAAGCCTGCGGCGAACGCGGCTATCAACACGGAGGAAGGTTCGCCGCCGAGCAGATCCGCCTGGGCGGCGGCCACCACGAGCAGGGCCGACGCGGCTCCACTCGCCGGACGAACGACGCTGGCCAAGAGGGCGTCACGCTCCCCCGGCACACCCTTCCACGGTCGGGTCGCCACTCGCTGGAGCGTCGACACGCAGGCGCCGACGACTCCGAACAGCACGGCCAAAGCCACCAACGGCCCGTTGGCAAAGCTCAGGTCGGCGCTCGGTAGCCCGTCCGTGCGGCGGAGGACGACGGCGATGGCGCCGAGGGCGATGACGAGCGTGACGGTGCTGATCAGCAGCTCGGTCCGTCGAGCTCGACGCTTCCTCCTGTCGTTCGCCAGCGTGTTGTCCAGGTGGAACTGCGCCTCGTAGAGGCGGGCGGCGTCTGGGACGCATCGGGGTCCGAGCAGCTCCTCCATCGCCGCCTTTCGCCAGCCTCCGACTTTGGACGTCTCCTTGCGGAGCGAGACCGCGAGCGCGTCGCGCTCCCGCTCATCGCGGAGATACGCCATCTCCCGGCGGGCGTCGAGAAGGAGCGCCCAGGCGGCTTCCCGGTGACCGCGGTCGCTGGCCGAGCGGGCGGTGTCACGCAGCGCATCGGCACGCTTGCGGGCCGCGCACGGATCGCTACCGAGCCCGACGGCCAGGTCGATCCGAGTGCGCGCCATCTCCGCCTCGAGCCTCTGCCGAGGCTCGAGGAGGCGAGCCCACCGGACCGGCGTGAAGAACTGGGCGTCGTTCGGCTCGCTGGGCTCGGGACGGTCAGTCATCCGCGCTCTCCGACGACCCCTCTTGCTCGAGTGGCGTCTCATGATGCCAGCGCAAGAGGTCTTCGAGAAGCGACACCGCCTCGCCGAGCACCGCCAGGTGCTCCGGCTCCAAGCCGGCCAGCAACCCCCGCAGGCTGGCCACCCGGCGGCGGCGGGCGGACACCAGGAGCCGCTTTCCCTTGGGAGTGGCCCGCACCTGCACGACGCGGCGGTCGGAGGCGGAGGGGATGCGGCGCACGAGCCCCTCCGTCTCGAGTTCCTGCATCAAGCGCGTCATCGTCGGCGACCTCACCTGTTCGGCGGCGGCCAGCCGCCCGACCGTCGTGGGGCCGCCGAACACCAGCACCGAGAGCGCCGAGAGCCGCGCCGGGCTCAGTCCGCTGGCCTCGTCCACCCGCCGCACCCGGCGCAGCAGGTGGATGGCGGCCGAGTGCAGGCGGTCGGCCACCTCCTCCGCCGTTGCCTCCGAGCGTCGACCCACAATGTAGATAGACTATCTATCTAGTTGCGAGAGGGAGGCACGATGTCGGAAGCGCTGTTCGCCGCTATCAGCTGGCGAGGTCGACCGGGTGCGTGACCTCGTGCACAGCGACCCGAGCGTGGCCGGTGCCCGTGACGCCAGCGGCGTGTCGGCCCTCCTGTTCGCCCGCTACCGCAACCGGCTCGACATCGTCGACGTGCTGCTGGCCGCCGGACCGCCGGTCGACGTCTTCGACGCCGCCGGCCTGGGGCTCGTCGAGCAGCTGGCAGCGGTGCTCGACGAGCGGCCCGAGCTGATCGAGGCCACCGCCGCCGACGGCTTCACCCCGCTCCAGCTCACCAGCTTCTTCGGCCACCCCTACGCCGTCCGGCTGTTGCTCGACCGGGGAGCCGGCGTGGGCACCGTCTCGGCCAATCCCAGCCGGCTCCAGGCCCTGCACTCGGCCGCCGCCGGGGGCCACGGAGAGGTCGTCAGCCTCCTCCTCGACGCCGGAGCCGACCCTGACGCCCGCCAGCAGGGAGGCTTCACGCCGCTCATGGCGGCGGCGGCGCGGGGCGACGAGCTCCTGGTGCAGCGGCTGCTCGACGGCGGGGCGAGCCCGGCCAGGAAGAGCGACGACGGCAAGGCCGCCGCCGACCTGGCCGCCGAGCGGGGCCACGCCGCCGTGAGCGACCGACTCCGGCGCCTCTCCTCCGGCAGGTGATCGCCGTTCTGGCCCGAAGAATCGCCGATCTGCGCGACTTTCCTCACCCACTCCGTAAAGGGGCGCCCTCCGAGCGCCGATGCACCTAAAGGGGGCGGTCAGCGTTGACCGCGCCCGCCAGCCGGAGGAGGGCGCATGGAGGCGATCGAGGCGCAAGGCGGCCCACTCCTCTCTGGGCGCTTCCGGTGCGATCGGCTCCTGAAGCAGGGCGCCGGCGTCGACACCTGGTTGGTCTCGGACCTGGCCCACAACGGCCGCAGGGTGGTCGCCAAGACAGTGTCGGCCACCGGCGTGTCGCCGGCGACGAGGATCCGCCTCGAGCACGAGGCCCAGATCCTCGCCCGCCTCGACGCCCTCAACGTGCGCCCGCTGCTCGAATGGGGCCGCGACGGGGCCACGCTCTACCTGGTGCAGCCCTGGGTCGAGGGTGTCACCCTCCGCGAGCGCCTGGCCGAGGGACCACTCGACACGGTGTCCGCCCTGCGGGTCGCAGTCGACGTGCTCGAGACCCTCCGCGTCGCCCACGACCACGACGTCCTCCACCGCGACGTCAAGCCCGCCAACGTCATCGTCGGCGCGCCGATCACCGGGGCGGTCCTCATCGACTTCGGCCTCGCCCTCAGCGCCGGCCTCGACCCCTCCGTGCGCGACGAGCCGGTGGGGACGGCCCGCTACCTGGCGCCCGAGGCGTCGGGGCTCATCGACGTGGCCGTCGACGAGCGGGCCGACCTGTACTCGCTCGGCGTCCTCCTGTTCGAGTGCCTGGCCGGACGCCCCCCCTTCGAGGGCACCGACGTCGGCGCCGTGCTGCGCCAGCACCTCACCAGGCCCGCTCCGCCGCTGCGGAGCCTGGGCGTTCCCGTCCCGCGCGCGCTCGACGACGTCGTCGCCCGCCTGCTCCGCAAGGACCCGAACGACCGCTACCAGTCGGCGGCGGCGGTGCTGGCCGACCTCCGGGACATCGCCGCCGGCCTGGCGCGGGGCGACGACGACCCCGACGTCACCGCCGGGTCGAGGGACCGCCGCAGCGGCCTCACCGAGCCTGCCTTCGTCGGGCGGACCGCCGAGCTGGCCACCCTCTCCCACCTCCTCGGTGAAGCGGGTCGTGGAAGGGGCGGGCTGGTGCTGGTCGAGGCCGAGTCGGGAGGCGGGAAGACCCGCCTGCTCGACGAGCTGGCCCTCCAGGCGGGGCCGGCGGCATGGATCCTCCGAGGCCAAGCGGTCGACCACGCCGCCCAGCGGCCGTTCCAGCTGCTCGACGGCGTCACCGGCGGCATCGTCGCCTCGGCCGCCGAGCAACCCGATCTGGCCGCCCGCCTCCGGGAGCGCCTTGACGACTGGACGGAGGCTGTCGTCGCCGCCCTCCCCGATCTGGCCGAGACCCTCGGTGAGGCCGATCCCCGCCGTCTGGGACCCGAGGCCTACGGCGAAGTCCGCAGCATCGAGGCCCTGCGCGTCCTCCTCGAAAGCCTGGGTGAGCCTGACCGCCCCGCCCTCGTCCTCGTCGACGACTGCCAGTGGGGTGACAGCCTGACCGCCCGCCTTCTCTCCCGCTGGCACGAGCGGACGGTCGAGGGCTCGTGCCACGTGCTCGTCGTGGCCGCCTTCCGCTCCGAGGAGGTGGGACCCGAGCACGCCCTGCGATCGCTGCGCCCGCTGGCCACGCTGGCTCTCGGGCCGTTCACGCCCCACGACGTCGCCCACCTCTGCACGTCGATGGCGGGCGCGCTCCCCGCCGAGGCGGTCGACACCATCGTGCGCCTCGCCGGTGGGAGCCCGTTCATGGCGTCCGCCGTGCTGCGGGGGATGGTGGAGTCGGGCGCCCTGCGCCACACCCTGTCGGGATGGGAGGTCGACCCGGCCACCATGGCCGCGGTGCAGACCTCGCGGCGGGCGGCGCTGTTCCTCGTCCGCCGCCTGGAGCTGCTCCCGGCCGACGCCCTCGAGCTGCTCTCGGTCGGCGCCGTGCTCGGCAAGGAGTTCGACCTCGGGCTCGCGCTCGAGCTCGCCGGCCAGACGTCGGCGGACGTCCACCCGACGCTGCTCGACGCCCGCCGCCGGCGGATCCTCTGGATCGACGAGGCGACGGGCCGGTGCACGTTCTCCCACGACAAGCTGCGGGAGGCGCTGCTAGCCCGCCTGGCCGACGACGACCGCAGGGAGCTGCACCGGCGGGCGGCCCACATGCTCGAAGAGGCCGCCCCCGATCGCGTCTTCGACCTGGCCTACCACTTCGACGCCGGCGGCGAGGGCGACCGGGCCCTCGGCTACGCCCTGCGGGCGGCCGAGCTGGCCCGTCCCCAGCACGCCCTCGACGTGGCCGCCGCCCACTACCGCATCGCCCAGCGCTGGGCGGGGTCGAGCGACCACGCCACCCGGGCCCGCATCGCCGAGGGCCTCGGAGACGTGCTCACGCTGCAGGGCGAGTACGCCGAGGCGGTGTCGTGCCTGCAGGAGGCGCTGCGACTGGTGTCCGACCCCGTGCACCAGGCCACCCTCGAGGGCAAGCTCGGCGATGTCGCCTTCAGGCGGGGCGAGCCCCTCGCCGCCCGCCAGTTCCTCGAGGGGGCGCTGCGCCACCTGGGCCGCTGGGCGCCACGGCGCACGGTCTCGTTCCTGGTGGGCCTGATCTGGGAGGTGCTGGTGCAGGTGGCCCACACCGCCCTCCCCCACGTCATGCTCCACCGGCGGCGCCTCGAGGGCTCCGAGAAGGACTTCCTGGCCATCCGCCTGTACAGCCGCCTCGCCTACGTCTACTGGTTCCACAGCGGCAAGATCCCCTGCGGCTGGGCGCACCTGCGGGAGATGAACACGGCCGAGCGCTACCCGCCCACCCTCGCCCTGGCCCAGGCGTACTCCGAGCACGCGCCGGTGATGACGATGGTGCCGTGGTACCGCCGGGGCATGGCCTATTGCCAGCGCTCGCTGGCCATCCGCCGGGACCTCGGCGACCTCTGGGGCCAGGGTCAGTCGCTCCACTTCTATGGGGTCGTCCTCTACGCCGCATCCCGCTACCGCGAGAGCATCGACGCCTGCCGCGAGGCGATCCGCCTGCTGGCCCGCACGGGTGATCGGTGGGAGGAGAACACCGCCACGTGGCACGTGGCTTTCAGCCACTACCGCCTGGGGGAACTCGACAAGGCTCTCGAGCTGGCTCGCCACGTCCACGCCAGCGCCACCGAGATCGGTGACTCGGCGGCGGCGGGGATCAGCCTCAGCGCCTGGTCCCGGGCGGCGGGCGGCGACGTGCCGCGCCAGCTCATCAGGGAGGCGCTGCAGCGCAACAACGAGGACGCCCACACCGAGACCGAGGTGCACCTGGCCGAGGCTGTCCGCCTCCTCGGCGAGGGCCTGGTGGACGACGCTGCCGTCGTCCTCGAGGCGGCGGCCGGCATCGTCGAGCGGGCCGGGCTCCGCCAGGAGTACGTGGCACCCGTGTACCCGTGGCTGGCCACCGTTCGCCGCCTCCAGGCGGAAGCCGTCCCGTCCTACGCCGTCGCCGACCGGCGCCGGGCCGTCCGGCGCGCCGTCCGCGCCGCCCGCAGAGCCTGCCGGGTGGCCCGCCACTACCGAAACAACGGCCCGCACGCGGTTCGCGAGCGCGCCCTCGTCCACGCCCTGTCCGGGCACACCCGTCGCGCTTCGCGGCTCTTCGCTCGGAGCATCGCCCTGGCGGACCACCAGGAGGCCCGGTACGAGGTCGCCCTCACCGAGGCGGCCCGGGCGCGCGTCGGCGTGTCCGTGGGTTGGCCGGGCGCCGTCTCCGAGCTGGTCGACGCCGATGCGACCGTCGCCTCGCTGCTGCCCCGGGCGTCGGAGCCGGCCGACGTGGTGAACGTCGGCCACCCCGCCAGCCTCTCTTTGACGGACCGGTTCGAGACCCTCCTCGCGGTGGGGCGCGACATTGCGTCGGCACCCTCCCAGGACGCGGTGTACGCGGCCGTGCGCCAGGCCGCCCTCACCCTCCTCCGGGGAGAGCGCTGCCACATCATCGAGGTGGGCGACGCCGTCGACGACGCCCGGACCACCGTCTCGGGCGAGGCGGTCGGCGAGGTCAGCCGGAGCCTGATAGCGCGCGCGGTCGAGTCAGGCGGCCCGGTGGTGGCGACCCAGGGCTCGGCCAGCGAGAGCATGGTGCTGGCCGGCGTCAGGTCGTCCCTGTGCGCCCCCATCCGCTGCGAGGACCACATCGTCGCCTGCTTCTCCGTCACCCACCACCACGTCGATGGCCTGTTCGGTGACGAGGAGGTGCGCCTCGCCGAGTTCGTGGCCACGCTGGCGGGCGCAACCCTCGAGCACGTCGCCGGCAGCGAGGCGCGCTACCGCTCGCTCGCCCTCAACTCCACGGACGTGGTGACGATCGTCGACGCTGACGGCATCGTCACCTACCAGAGCTCCTCGGTCACGCGCGTGTTCGGTTGGGAGCCGGCCGAGCTCGTCGGCAAACCGCTCATCTCCTGGGTCCACCCCGACGATGCCCCGCGCCTGCTGGCCGCCGTCGCCGGGGCGTCTCCCGGCTCCGAGGGCACGATCTGGATCCAGTGCAGGCGTCGGCACCGCGAGGGGTCTTGGCGGGACGTGGAGACGGCGGTGACGAACCTCGTCCATGATCCCGGGATCCAGGGGATCGTCCTGAACACCCGTGACGTGACCGAGCGGGTGGCCCTCGAGACTGAGCTGCGGGACCTGGCGTGGCATGACAGCCTCACCGGCCTGGCCAACCGGGCGCTGTTCACCGACCGGGTGAACCACGCCATCGCCCGCCAGTCCCGCCTGCGCCGACCCCTCGCAGTGCTGTTCCTCGACCTCGACGACTTCAAGTCGCTCAACGACACAATGGGCCACGCCGCCGGCGACGTGCTCCTGCAGGGCGTCGGGCACCGGCTCGAGGACTGCGTGCGTCCGGGCGACACCGTCGCCCGCTTCGGGGGCGACGAGTTCGCCCTCCTTCTCGAAGACGCCGACCTACTCGGCGCCGAGGCCGTGGCCGGGAGGGTCATCGAGCGCCTGGGTGAGCCGTTCCCGGTCCTCGGCCGCGACGTGCGGGTGCGGGCCAGCGTGGGGGTGACGACGACCGTCGCGTCCCAGGGCTCGGTCGACGAGCTCCTGGCCAACGCCGACGCCGCCATGTACGTGGCCAAGACC
>DASZJY010000420.1:0-3365 GCA_035947635.1 Acidimicrobiales bacterium
CCTCGCGGATGCGCTCGGCCGAGACGATGTCGAGACGGGACCGCAGGCCCCGCACCGCGTGGAGCAGCTCAAGATCGGGCACGAGCTCGTACCCGGCGATGAAGCGGGCCGCCCGCAGCATCCGCAGAGGGTCGTCGGCGAACGACTCCGCCGGCGCCAGCGGCGTGCGCAGGCGGTGGGTGGCAAGGTCGCCGATGCCCCCGAACGGGTCGACGAGGGTGGCGTCGGGCAGGGCCAGTGCCATGGCGTTGACCGTGAAGTCGCGGCGCGAGAGGTCGGCCTCGACGGCGTCGGCAAAGGCGACGTCGGGCTTGCGGGAGTCGGGCGCGTAGGCCTCGGCCCGGTGCGTCGTGATCTCGTAGCGCCGGCCGCCGCGGGCGGCGCCGATGGTGCCGAACCGCTCGCCCTGTGTCCACACCGAGTCGGCCCAGCCGTCGACCAGCGCCTTGGTCTCGTCGGGCCTGGCGTTCGTCGTGAAGTCGAGATCGATCTCCTCGAGGGAGCGCCCGAGGATGGCGTCGCGCACGCTGCCGCCCACGAGGTAGAGCCGCCGGCCGGCGCCGGCGAAGCGCTCGGCGAGGGGCGCGAGCTCGTCGAGGAGGGGCAGCAGCCGCTCGGGGACCACCACAGGAAGGCTAGGACGACGAGCGCAGCTCGGCGGCGGCCTCGACGCCGTCCATGGCGGGGCCGCCCGACGTGGGAGGCTCGGGCCGCCGATCCAGCCCCACGAGGGCACCCACGGCCGGAGGGCGGGCGGCGCAGAAGACGACATCGTCGCCGAGGTCGAGGCGTTCGACGCCCTCCGGCACAGCGTCGAGCCGCTCGGGGCGTTCGGGATGGTCCGGCCCGGCGTCGTGGTCGGCGAAGGCTGGATGGGTCTCGAGGAGCAGGCGCATCCGGTGCCAGGGTACGGCGCCCGAGGGGCCGGGCTCCCGCCAACGTCGCGGCGAGTGCCTGTCGGTAATCTGGCCTCGAGGTGACCTCACGTGCGAAGAGCAGGTCCGACGTGCTGACGTTCGGCCACGAGCGTGTTCGCACCGGACCGTGGCGGGGGGACGGGCAGGTCGCCTACCTCGCCCCCGTCGCCGACGCCCCGCCACCTTCGACCGGCTTCCTCCAGCGGTGTCTCGGCGAGCTCGCCGGGCGGGGGTTCACCAGCGTCATCACCGCCGCCCTCGCCGCGCCGGAGCGCCACCCCTTCTACGCCCTCGGGTTCAGCGACCAGGAGCACCTCCACCTCCTGATCCACGACATGCGGGTGCTGCCCCCGATGTCCGACGCGCCGCTGCGGAGGGCCCGGCGCGGTGACCGCCGGGCGGTCCTCGAGGTGGACGGTCTCACGTTCTCGTCCTTCTGGCGCCTGGACGAGCTCGGCCTCGACCAGGCCATCACCGCGACCCCGACGGCCCGGTTCCGCGTTGCCGTCGTCGACGACGAGGTCGTCGGCTATGCCATCACCGGGCGGGCCAACGCCGACGGGTACCTGCAGCGCCTGGCCGTCCACCCCTCCCACCAGCGCGCCGGGCTGGGACGGGCCCTCGCCCTCGACGGCCTCCACTGGCTCGACCGCAAGGGAGCGCGGCGGGCGGTGGTCAACACCCAGGTGGGCAACGACGCCGCCTACCGGCTCTACCTTCGCCTCGGATTCCGCCCCCAGCCGTCCGACTTGGTGGTATTGCGTCGGGAGCTGGGATGAGGGCGCCACGGGTCGCCGCCTTGGTCGCCGCGGTCGCCCTCGCCGCCGCCCTCGCCGGTCCCCACTCGCCCGCTCGGGCCCAGTCGAGGGACCGCGACAACGGCTCCATGACGTTGTCGTCACAGTCGCCCTGGGTCGGCGCCGGCGCCGACTTCGTGCTCCGCCTGCGGCTCCAGCGGCCGGAGGGACCGTCCAACCTCGAGGTGGCGGTCACCGTGTACCCGGCAGTGGCCACCCGCTCCGAGTTCGCCGAGACGCTGCGGGACCGCACCACCAGAGCACCCCTCCTGCCGGTCCAGGTGTTCCCCCTCAGCGCCTTGCAGGCCGATCCCGCCGGCGAGGTGTCGCTCGTGCTCCACCTGCGGGACCGGTTGTCCCTGGGTGGCGACGACGGCGTGTTCCCCCTGCGGGTCGAGCTGCGGGAACGGGGCTCGGGGCGGACCTTGCACCGCTTCACCACCCACATCGTCCACCTGCCTACCCAGCACAACGGGGCCAAGCTGGGCCTCGGCCTGGTGCTGCCGCTGCACGCCGGGCCCGAGCTGGAGGCCGACGGTGATCGGCGGGAGCCGGCGGCCGCTCAGCTGGCCGCGGTCATCGCCGCCCTCGACGCCGCGCGCAACGCTCCCGTGGCCCTGGCGCCCACGCCGGAGACGTTGGCCCTGCTCGCTGCGAGCTCCGACGAGCGGGTCACGGACACCCTCGAGACCCTTCAGCAGCGAGCCGCCACCACCGAGGTGCTGAGCCAGACCTTCGTCCCCACCAACCTGCCTGGGCTCGTGGCCGCCGGCCTCGAGCGTGACGCCGCCACCCAGATCTCTTGGGGAGCCACTGCGGCGTCCGACGTCCTGCGGGTGCGGGTCGAAGGCCGGCCCTGGCTGTCCGAGGGGCCCCTCGACGGTCGCACCCTCGCCATGCTCGGCGCGCGCGGCGTTGACCGTCTGGTCATGGTGGACGGCAACCTCGAGCCCGTCGCCGGCCAGAACCGCACCGCAACCCAGCCCTTCCAGCTCCGCGACGGCCCGCGCCTCGTGCAGGCGGTGGCGGCCGACCCCGGACTGGCCGCCCACTTCGACAACGCCGTCCCGCCGGCCCTGGCCGCCAACCGCCTGCTGGCCGACCTCGCCGTCATCTATCTCGACCAGCCCGGCGCCGACCGCCGGGGCGTCGTCGCGGTGCCGCCCCGCTCGTGGCGCGTCGACCCGTCGTTCGTCGACACGCTGACGGCGTCGCTGACACAGCATCCCGTCCTCGACGCCATCTCGATCGACACCCTCTTCTCGGCGGTGGCGCCGATGCGCGGCTCCGACGGTCGGTCGCTCGTGCGCCGTCTGGCTCGTCCGGGCACCGACGGACTGGCCGAGACCGGCGCCGAGCTGCGCTCCGCCCGTCGCCGCGTCGATGCCCTGGGATCGGTGCTGGGCACGGCCACGCCGGCGCAGGTGCGGATCGAGCAGCGGCTCCTCCTCGCGCAGTCGCGCGAGCTTCGGAACAGCCGCCAGCGCCAGTCCTACATCGACGCCGCCCTCGACGGCATCGACGCCCAGCGGCGCGAGATCCGCATGCCCGAGAACCGCTCGATCACGCTCACCGACCGCAAAGGCGAGATCCCCGTCACCTTCCAGAATCGCACCGGCGTCCCCGCCAAGGTCGTGGTGAAGGTGCAGAG
>DASZJY010000421.1:0-1629 GCA_035947635.1 Acidimicrobiales bacterium
CCACGGGCGAGCCCGCCGCCGCCGTGGCCACCCAGGGCGACTCGGTGGCCGTGGGCGAGGCTTCGGGCGGCGCCGGCGGCGACGCCTCGCTGACCGCCACGCCCACGGCGACCTCGGGCACCTCGGGCCCGGCCACCGCACAGTCCAGCGCCACCAACACCGGCGACACCGGCGACGCCACCGCCACTTCGGAGAGCAGCCCGGTCGGCCGCTCAGGCGGCAGCGGCGTGCCGAGCGAGGGCGACGCCGGGCCGGCCGACCCTGACGAGACGCCAGACCCTGACGAGACGTCCGCCCGGCTGGTGGCCGCCGACGTCCCGGCCGAGGCCGGTTCCGGCTCGGTCGACCCGGCGGCCGGCGTTGACGGCGCGTCCAACAGCTCCGAAGGCGATCGCCACAGCGCCGAAGGCGATCACAACGGTGCCCAAGGGCACTCCAACGACCCCGTGGGCGCATCCAACGGTGACGACGCCGGGTCCAACGGCGGCAGCGGCGACGACACCAACGGTGCCCAAGGGCACTCCAACGACGCTGGGGGCCACTCCAACGAGCCCGGCGGCGACGACGGAGCGGGAGGTGAGCTGCCCGGCCTCACGTCGGGATCGGGCACCGCCTCCCCCGACTCGGTCGCCTCCGGCTGTGCCACCGCCGTCGGCGGGTCCGTCGCCTCCGGGTGCGGCACCGCCATCGACGGCTCGGTGGCGTCGGGCGACAGCTTCGCCGCCGGCGGATCGGTCGCCTCTGGCTGCTCCAAGGCCATCGACGGCTCGGTGGCGTCGGGCGGGAACTGTCCACCCCGACGCCACGAAAGCCCTGGTCAGCCCCAGTTCCGGCCCCGCCTGGTGCCCGTGGAGAGGGGCGACGTCGAGGTCGTCGAAGTCGTCGCAGTCGAGGTCGTCGAGGTCCCCCTGGCCTTCACCGGCTTCGGGGTAGGCGGCGTCCTCCGCACTGGCGGCCTGCTCCTCCTCGTGGGCGGGCTGCTGCTCCTGCTCGGCCGGCGGCGGAATTCCGCCGGCGGGTCGTTGCGTGACGAGACCAACAGCGGCTACGACATCCTCCGCCCGGACCAGGAGCGTCCGGTGGGGGAGCGGGTGTCGGGCCTCCAGACCAACAGGACCACACCGGCGCGGGGGAACGAGCCCCTCGTTGTTGGTACCGGTCCTCTCACCCGGAGGCCCACCAGCCTCCTGTTCGCTGTTCCAACAGCCCCCGCCAGGGGCCCCCAGCAGAAACAGAGACAAGGGATGGACATGAAGACCAAGACGGCTTCGCCGGCAGGTATCTCGGGTGTCAGCGCCTTCCTGGGCGCCTTGATCGCGGCCGTGCTGGTCGTGCTCGGCGCGGGCCCGGCCGTGTCTCAGACGAGCACGACCGCGCCCTCCGAGACCCCGACCACCACCGATACGGTGGCCCAGGAGGAGCCGCCGGCCCCGCCGGCGCCCTCCGGCGACACCGTCGTGAGCGGCAGCGCCAACGCGCGGTCGAACTCGGGGGCCAGCTCGCAGGCCAACGCGTCCTCGGGGGCCACGGGCGACGCCGGCAACACCACCAACGCGGTGGTCGCCGGCGGCGCGGGCGGGGCCGGCGGTAGCGCCTCGCCCAACGCCGGCACCGGCGGTGGCGCCAACC
>DASZJY010000422.1:0-2016 GCA_035947635.1 Acidimicrobiales bacterium
GGGCAACCCCGCCCAAGGCGGCGGCTGGGGCAGTCGCCGCCGACGACGCCCAGCCCGAGCTGCCCGAACGCCTCCGCGAAGGCCGCCCGTCCCCCGAGGCGGCCGACCGGGCCACCGTCCGGCGCCCCAAGATCGGGGACACCCGTCCGGCACCGCCCGTCCCTCCGGTCGAACCGGCGCTGGAGGGCGACGAGGCGGCGACACCGGCCTCCGAAGGCGGAGCCGCCGCAGGGCGGCGCCGGCGGCGGCGGGGAGGGCGGGGGCGCAGCGCGGGAGGGACCGGTCGGGCCGTCGGCACCACCCTGGAGCTCGACGACCCCGTCGACCTCGACGACGAGACGCTGGAGCGCCGCCGGGGCCGGGAGCGCAAGGGGCGCCCGGTCGGCCGCTACCTCATGTGCGTCCACAGCCTGCCGCAGGCGACGCAGATCGCGGTGCTCGAGGGCCGCTCGCTCACCGAGCACTACGTGGCCCGCCCGGCCGACGACACCACCCAGATCCACGGGAACATCTACCTCGGGCGCGTGCAGAACGTCCTTCCCGGGATGGAGGCGGCGTTCGTCGACATCGGGACCCCGAAGAACGCGGTGCTGTACCGGGGGGACGTCCAGTACGACCCCGAGGACGTCGAGGAGAAGGGCGGCGCCCGCATCGAGCACATGCTGCGGGCGGGCCAGACCGTGCTCTGCCAGGTCACCAAGAACCCCATCGGCACCAAGGGCGCCCGGCTCACCCAGGAGGTCTCCCTGGCCGGCCGCTTCGTGGTCCTGCTGCCCAGCAGCACCACCTACGGCATCTCCAAGCGCCTGCCCGACGACGAGCGCCGTCGCCTGCGCCGCATCCTCGACGAGGTTCGGCCCAAGGCGCACGGGCTCATCGTGCGCACGGCGGCCGAAGGGGCCACCGCCGAGGAGCTGAGGCGTGACGTCGAGCGGCTCCAGCGCCAGTGGGAGCAGATCGACGAGCTCTCGCGTCGCAAGACCGCCCCGGCCCTGCTGTACCGCGAGCCTCCGCTGGCCGTGCGGGTGATCCGGGAGGAGTTCAACAAGGACTACCGGGGCGTGATCATCGACGACCCCGAGCTGCACCGGGAGGTGCACGACTACGTGTCGTCGCTCATCCCAGAGCTGGCCGACCGCATCGAGCTCTACGACGACCCCGCCCTTCCGCTCTTCGAGCGCCACCACGTGCACGAGCAGCTGCACAAGGCCCTCGACCGCAAGGTGTGGCTGCCCTCGGGAGGGTCGCTCATCATCGAGCGCACCGAGGCGCTCACGGTGATCGACGTGAACACGGGGAAGAACGTGGGCAGCTCGAGCCTGGAGGAGACCGTCTACCGCAACAACCTGGAGGCGGCAGAGGAGATCGCCCACCAGCTCCGCCTGCGCGACATCGGCGGGATCATCGTCATCGACTTCATCGACATGGAGGTGCGCAAGAACCGCGAGGCGGTGCTGCGCACGTTCAAGGAGGCGCTGGCGCGGGACAAGACCCGGACCCAGGTGTTCGACATCTCCGAGCTGGGCCTCGTCGAGATGACCCGCAAGCGGGTGTCGGAGGGCCTCGTCGAGTCCTTCTCCATGACCTGCCCCACGTGTGCGGGGCGGGGCATCGTCCTCGACGACACGCTTCTGTTGAACTGACCGGGAACGCGACCGTCCGCGACTAGCCTGGGCGCCCATGTACGCAGTGATCGCCACCGGCGGCAAGCAGTACCGCGTCGCCGAAGGTGAGCGGCTCGACGTCGAGCGCCTCACCTCCACGGAGGGCCAGGTGTCGTTCGCGCCCGTGCTGGTGGTCGACGGCGACACCGTTCTGGCCGCTCCGGGCGAGCTGGCCGGCGCATCGGTGACGGCCCGGGTCGTGGGTGAGGCGAAGGGTCCCAAGATCCGCGGGTTCACGTACAAGAACAAGACGAACCAGCGCCGCCACTGGGGCCACCGCCAGCACCACGCCACCATCGAGATCACCGGGATCAGCACCGGAGGGACGAGCTGACATGTCGAAGACCAAGGG
>DASZJY010000423.1:0-6385 GCA_035947635.1 Acidimicrobiales bacterium
GCGACGCCGGCCGAGCGCCGGGCGGCGCTGGCCGAGTTCGGCGATCGTTTCTGGGCCGACCTGGCCGCCGGCCGGTCCGCCGACCCCATCCTCAAGGCGGTCGTGCACACCGTGCGGGCGTTCGACATCGACCGCGACTGCTTCCGGCGGTTCCTGCGCTCGATGGCGATGGACTTCACCACTGAGACGTACGAGACGTTCGACGACCTGCTCGTCTACATGGACGGCTCAGCCGCGGTGATCGGGGAGATGATGGTGCCGATCCTCGAGCCGGAGCGGCCCGAGGCGTTCCCGCACGCCCGCGACCTCGGGATCGCCTTCCAGCTCTCCAACTTCTGGCGGGACGTGGGCGAGGACCTCGAGCGGGGTCGCGTGTACGTCCCCCAGGAGGACCTCCGGAAGTTCGACGCCGACCCGTGGGCCCGGCGGGTGACGCCCGAGTGGCGGGAGCTCATGGCGTTCGAGATCGCCCGCACCCGCCGGTACTACGAGTCGGCCGACATCGGGATCGCCATGCTGCCGCCCACCTCGGCCCGCTGCATCCGGGGGGCCCGGGCGTTGTACGCGGGCATCCT
This sequence comes from Acidimicrobiales bacterium, assembly GCA_035947635.1. GTDB lineage: Bacteria > Actinomycetota > Acidimicrobiia > Acidimicrobiales > AC-14 > DASZJY01. The sequence goes on from DASZJY010000423.1 coordinate 576, forward strand.
CGACCAGATCGAGGCGGCGGACTACGACGTGTTCAGCCGGCGGGTGCGGGTCCCCACCTGGCGCAAGCTGGCCGTCGCCGCCCGGGTGTCGCGACCCGGGCGCTGACCGCCCGGGCGTCGGTGCAGGCGTCGACGCGCCACCGGCTGGTGGCCCTGGGAATGTTGGCGGCGGTCGGCATACCGGCCTTCCTGATCGGCGGCCGTTACTGGGTCGGCCACGTCGACCCGGCTGAGGCGGTGGCGAGGTTCCGGGCGGCGGGGCCGTCGGCGGCCGAGGTGGTGCCCGGGCTGCCGGTCCCCGGGGTGTACCGCTACCGCACGACCGGTGGCGAGGACGTGTCGCTGTTCGGTTACCGCCGTGAGTACCCCTCGGTGACCGTCCGCATCGTCACCCGGCGGGGCTGCGGGGTGAGAGAGGAGCAGTGGTTCCTCGTGCAGCACCTGGAGTACTACGACCGGTGCGGGCCCGGCCTGGTCTCCTACGGCACCGACATCGCCTACTGGTGGACCCACGGCACCCAGGACTTCACCTGCGAGGGCGGCTCCTTCGACGGCTCCGACCTGCAGCCGGGCCAGCGGTCGGAGTGGGTGTGCTCCGACGAGGACACGAGGGCCGACCAGGTCACCGAGTACGTGGGTGACGAGGAGGTGACGGTCGAAGGGCGGCCCGTGCGCGCTCGCCACACCCGGTGGAGCACGACCTTCTCGGGCGCGACCGAGGGGGGAGCGGTGGTCGACGACTGGTTCGACCCCGCCACCGGGCTCGTCTTGCGGGAGGAGCGCCACATCGGCCTCAAGGTCGGCTCCCCCTTCGTCGGCCGCCTCACCTACGCCGACAACTCCACCTACGAGCTCCTCGCGACAACCCCTGACCGGTGACGCCCCGAGCCCACCCCGGGTGAGCTGTTCCTGAAACCGGTCCGTGGCGAGCCAATGGTTCGTGACGAGCCGTCTGGCGGAACTGTTCCTGAAACTGGTCCCTGACGAGCCACCTGGCGGAACTGTTCCGGGAAATGGCTCGCCACGTCACCGCCGGTTCGAGCCCACCGGAACCTGGCGCCCCTTCCAGGCGACGGTCGAGCCGGTGCGGGCCCGCCAGAGGCTCTCCAGGTAGAGGCCAGCGAGGGTGAGGCGGGCCAGGGGAGCAGCCACGCCGTACAGGGGGCTCTGGCCGGCGACGGCGCGGCCACCAGCGCTGACGACCATCGCCGCCCACGGACGGCGGCTGGTCACGGGAAGGAGGAGGGCGGCCAGGTGGGGGAGCGGCCGAGGATGGAGGCCGGCCTGGTTCTTCACCAGCCCGGCGCGGATCTCGCCCAGGCTGCGGTACATGCGGGCCTGCATGAGGCGGGGGGCGAGGCGGGCGTCGTGACCGCCGAGGGCGAGGGCCAGGTCGCGGTCGTCGACCACCGACCCGCGCACGTCGGGGTGGCCGTGCCCGCCGACCGCCTCGTAGTCCTCCCGCCGCACGAGGAAGCACTGCCCACTGGCGAACCCGTACGGGGTGCCCTCCTGCACGAGGGCCAGGCCCAGCTCGGGTAGGAGGAGGCGCTCCCAGAACGACTCGCACACCAGGCCGCCGGCGATGCTCGTGGAGCTCGACCGTGTCGCCGCCGCCATGGTGGCCAGGGCCGTGGGGGCCAGGGTGACGTCGGCGTCGACGAAGGCGAGCCACTCGGTGTCAGCTCCCTCGGCGCCGGCGGCGCACGCGCGGGGCTTGCCCAGCCATCCGGGCGGGGGCTCGTCGTCGAGGCGGACGACGGTGGCGCCGGCGGCGGCGGCCCGCCCGGCGGTGTCGTCGGTCGAGTGGTCGTCCACGACCACCACCTCGGCCGCCTGGGGGACGAGACTCGCCACGCAGTCGGCGATGCGGTCGGCCTCGTTCCGGGCGGGCACAACCACCCGCACGTCGAGACGCGGGGCGCCGGGGTCGGGGGCGAGGAACCGCCGGGCCGCCATCCCCATGCCGGCCAGCCCGACCAGGCTGGCGACCGTCGCCGGGCGAACCCGCGTCCTCATCCCGCCGCGCGGGAGGATCGGGGGATGAAGGGCGGCCGCAGCGGTGAGGAGCACCTCCGCGAGTGGGCGGGCCTGCACCGGACCGAGCCCCCGAAGGGGTTCGTTGCGGCGTGGCTCCGAGGCGCCGCCGCCATGGCCCGGCCCCTTGCCCGCGCCGGGGTCTCGCCGAACGCCCTGACCGTCGCCGCCATGCTGGCGGCCGTGGCCGCGGTCGCCTGGGCGCTCGCGCCCGAACCGGCGGGGCCGGCGCTGGCGTGCGTCGCCGTCGTCGCCTCGGGCGTTCTCGACCTGCTGGACGGGGCGGTGGCGGTGCAGGCGGGACGAGCCAGCCGGGTGGGGTTCCTCCTCGACTCCGCCCTCGACCGTCTGGCCGACGCCGCCTTCCCCGCCGCCCTCGCCATCGTTGCCGGCGAAGGGGAATGGGTCGCGGTCGCCGCGGTGGCGTCGGCCTGGTGGCTCGAGTACATACGGGCCCGAGCCAGCCTCGCCGACGCGGGGGCGGATCGGAATGGCTCGGCCGAGCGCCAGGTGATCACGCCGGGGGAGCGGCCAACGCGCATCGTCCTCACCGCCTTCGGCCTCGGCATCCCCCCGCTGGCCCTGGCCGCCCTGTGGGGCCACGTCGTCATTGTGGGCGCGTCGGCCGTGTTCCTCCTGTTCCACTCGCTACGACGTTTGCACCGGCGCGACGCTGCCCCGCCCGCACCCACAGCATGATCGGCAGGGTGACGAGGGCGAAGCCGAAGAGGTAGTCCTCGACGGGGATGTCGAACGGCACGCGGATGTCGGTGATGTGGTCGGAGTTGTACAGCACGATTGGCGCCGACAGCTTGGTGAGCCAGCCGTCCACGAGGACCTGGAAGAACAGGATGATCGCGTAGGAGACCCAGTACGTGGCGGTGGCGAAGATGCCGGTGCGGAGCCAGACGAGCTCGGCGACGACGACGGCGATGACCGCCACCACGGAGGCGATGGCGTACTCGTTCACGGCTCTCGGGGACCGATGATGCGCCGCACCGCCTCGAAGGTCAGCAGCGAGCAGATCGGGATCACGATGAAGAAGACCAGCTCCTCGATGGGCAGGTTGAACGGCAGCTCGATGCCGGTGACGTAGCGCTCGTTGTAACCCCAGTGGTCGCGGGCGATGGCGATGGCGTCCCAGATCACGAAGACGAAGAGCGGGAACCAGAGGGAGGCGACGAGGCGACGGGGCCGGCGCCACACGCGCGCCCGGAAGAGGAACTCGAGGGGAAGGGTGATCGCGACGCACGCGCCCATGAGCAGCAGGTACTGGTACTGGTCGAGATCCATCGGCGTCACCGTACTGGCGGGCCGACTGTATGTCGCGAGCCTGTCGGGGGTAGCGTCGTCAAGGGGCGCGTGCGACGGGGCGCGTCGGACCGGTCGGACTGGTTAGGAGGCAGCCCGCTCGCATGCTGTTGGAGACCATCGAAGGTCCGGACGATCTCAAGCGTCTCAGCGAGGAGGAGCTCGACACCCTCGCCGGCGAGATCCGGGACTTCATCGTGAGGTCGGTCTCGGTCACGGGCGGGCACCTGGGCTCGAACCTGGGTGTCGTGGAGCTCACCCTGGCGCTCCACCGGGTGTTCCAGTCTCCCGGCGACGTCCTCCTCTGGGACACCGGGCACCAGGCCTACGCCCACAAGATCGTCACCGGTCGCCAGGAGCACTTCGCCACCCTGCGCCAGGGCGGCGGGCTGTCGGGCTACCCGTCGAGGAACGAGTCGGAGCACGACTGGGTGGAGAACAGCCACGCCTCGACGATCCTCTCCTACGCCCACGGTCTGTCCACCGCCCTACGGCTTCGCGGCGAGACGGACCGCCGAGTCGTGGCCGTGATCGGCGACGGGGCCATGACCGGCGGCATGGCCTTCGAGGCGCTCAACAACCTGGGCCACAGTCAGGCTCGGGTGCTCATCGTCCTCAACGACAACGGACGCTCCTACGCCCCTACGGTCTCGCGGCTGGCGGCGGGACTCACCAGGCTGCGACTGAGCCCCGCCTACGTGAAGAACCGTGACCGCCTGCAGCGGGTGCTGCGAGGTGTTCCCCGCATCGGCGAGCAGCTGGAACTGGGGATGGAAGGAGTACGGGCCGCATTCCGTGAGGTACTGGAGCCGAACGGGTTCTTCGAGGCTCTCGGTGTGCGCTACATCGGCCCCGTCGAGGGCCACGACATAGGGACGCTCGAGCGGGTGCTCGCCCTGGCGGCCGACTACGAGGGCCCGATCATCGTGCACGTGCTCACCCAGAAGGGCAGGGGCTACGGGCCGGCGGAGGACGACGACGAGAAGTGCCTGCACGACGCGCCGGTCTTCGACCCCGCCACCGGACCACCGCCGTGGGTACCGGTGGGCTACACGCAGGCGTTCGCCGAGGCAATCGTGAACGCGGCCGACGGCGACGACCGCATCGTCACGGTCACCGCGGCGATGGCAGGCCCGACCGGGCTGCTGCCGTTCGAGAACAGGCATCCCGAGCGGTTCCTCGACGTCGGCATCGCCGAGCAGCACGCGGTCACCGCCGCCGCCGGCATGGCCATGGGCGGCCTCCGTCCGGTGGTCGCGGTGTACTCGACCTTCCTCTCTCGGGCGTTCGACCAGATCAACCTCGACGTGGGCCTGCACCGGCTGCCCGTCGTGTTCTGCATCGACCGGGCGGGCATCACCGGCGACGACGGTCCGTCGCACCACGGGGTACTCGACCTGGCGCTGCTTACGAAGGTCCCCGGGATGACGGTGTTCGCCCCGTCGTCGGCCCAGGAGATGGAGGTCATGCTCGGGACCGCCCTGAGCAAGACCGACGGGCCGGCGGCGCTGCGCTACGCCAAGGGACCGGCCCGCCAGGTGCCGAGCGACCAGGTGGGGTCGGGGTTGTCCGCCCGCCTGGTTCGCCAGGGCACCGACGTGTGCATTCTCGCCGTGGGCAAACTGGTCGAGGCGGCCGAGGAGGCTGCCGTCTTGCTCGCCCACGAGGGCGGGGTTCGCGCCACGGTGTGGGACGTGCGGGTGGTGAAGCCGCTCGACCCGGCCATGATCGCCGACGCCGCCGCCCATCCGCTGGTGGTCACGGTGGAGGACGGGATCCGGGAGGGCGGAGCAGGGACCTCGATCGTGTCAGCCATCACCGCCCTGGTCGCCGCCGAGCGCGAGCGGGTGGCGCCGCCTGTCAGGGTGCTGGGCGTGCCCGACCGCTATGTGCCCCAGGGGAAGCCTGGCGCCATCCTGGCCGACCTCGGCCTCGACGCCGTCGGCATCGCCGCCACTGTCCGCAACGCCCTGGCGGTCACGCGGTCCCCCTCGGAGTTCCCCGGCTGACGTTCTTCACGCCCCCTTGTCGGGCGTGAAAGGACACGATATACAAGAGGGCGTGAGCGGGCAGGGCGGGCCCTCCCAGGTGGGCAGGTGTGTGGCGGCGGTGGCGGCCCTTGCGCTCTTGCTGGGTGGCTGCGGCGGCGGTGACGGTGACGAGGCGCTGCCGCCCCCGCCGTCGATCGCCGAGCCCACAACCGTCCCCGCCGACCCGTACGCCGTCCCCGCCGTGATCGACGCCGCCTACGTCAACCGCGTGCTGGAGGGCTTGGACGCCGCGATGAGCGACGTCGTTCGGTTGGTGATTCGGTCACGTGACCTTCCGCCGGAAGCGGTCGAGCGTCTGGAGGCGATTTACGCCGAGCCCGGGGTGCTACGGCTCCGACAGAACCTGATCCAACAAGACTTGAACAAGCAGCTCGAGGGTTACCGAGAGAACCCAGGCAACCAGAAGACCAC
>DASZJY010000424.1:0-4659 GCA_035947635.1 Acidimicrobiales bacterium
CGACGGCGGGCCACCCCTGGTCATCGCGCCGGTGCGGACCCAGGAAGTTGCTCAGGCCCCGTGGGCCATCATCGAGCCAGTCGGCGATGTCACGAGCCGACCTCTCCCGCGGGCTCGTCCATGGTCCAGTGGTCCTTGTCCGGGGGAGGAAGCCCTCGCCGTCGGAGTGAAGGGCCAGGGAATCCTTCGCCCTCGATCTCCCGAGGGGCAATCCCCGCCCCCGCGCTCGACGCTAGGTGCCGGGGAGCGGCATCATCCCGATCTGCACGAGCATCGGGAGCAGGCCCTGCTCCGACCAGTGCTCCACGGCCACGCCGTCGCGGAACCGGCCCATGTTGACGGCGACCGTCTCGAACGACTTGCCCGTGGCCGGAAAGCCGAGGCCGTCGCCGGTATGGGTGCCCGTGGTCCGCACGAGCCATCCCCCCAAGTCGCCCTCGACGATGACGTTGTAGACGCTGCAGTGGGCGTCGGGCACCGCCGAGAGCCACTGCCGGAAGAGGTCCTTGACCGCCTCGCGCCCGTGCAGATCGCCCATGGGGCCGTGATCGACGAAGTCCTCGGCCAGCAGCTCGTCGGCTGCGTCAACGTCCCTCTTGTTGATGATGTCGTCGAAGACCCGTTGGATGACTTCCCTCATGTCGGCCATCACCCCACCTCCTCCACTCGGCGCCCCGAGACAGTACGGGTCCACCGCGTGCGTCGGATGAGGCGTCGGGAAGTCGGCTCGAAGCGTCCTCCAGGGTGGAAGCGTACGGGGCAGGGGGGTGACGTCGACCCGCTACAGTGGTCTTTCGAGAACGGCCCGTCGGGCTGTGCTCGGGTCAATCCTTTTCTGAGGCGACTTCGGTCCCCGGGACGTGGGTGGACCTGCCCACGTCGCAAACCAGGAGTTCCTTTCGCCTCATGACCACCTTCGACGCCCTCGGTGTCTCCCCCCATCTCGTCACGTGTCTGGCGGCCGGGGGGATAACCGCCCCCCTTCCCATCCAGGCCGCCACCATCCCCGACGCCCTGACCGGCCGCGACATCTGTGGCCGGGCCGAGACCGGCTCGGGCAAGACCCTGGCCTTCGGCGTACCGCTGGTCGAGCGCACGGTCAGAGCCGATCGCGGGGGGCCGGGGGGGCTGGTGCTGGTGCCCACCCGTGAGCTGGCCGGGCAGGTCCGTGACGTGCTCGCGCCGTTGGCGGCGGCCGGCGGGCTCCGCATCGCCGCCGTCTTCGGCGGCACTCCGATGGAGCCGCAGATCAAGGTCCTCCGTCGGGGCACCGACATCGTGGTCGCCACTCCGGGCCGGCTCATCGACCTCGCGGAACGAGGCGTGGTGTCGCTCGCCGGTGTCCGGACGCTGGTCCTCGACGAGGCCGACCGCATGGTCGACATGGGTTTCATGCCTCAGGTCGAATGGCTCCTTCGTCGGGTGACGGGGGAGCACCAGACCCTGCTCTTCTCGGCGACTCTGGGCGCCGAGGTCGACCGTCTCGTCCGCCACTACGCCGACCAGCCGGTCCACCACTCGGTCGTGTCCGACCAGCCCACCGTCGAGTCGATGGAACACCGCTTGGTCAAGGTCCACGAGATGGACAAGGTCAAGGTCGCCGCCGCCCTCGCCCAGGCCGCGAGCCGGGCACTGCTCTTCGTCCGTACCAAGCGAGGGGCGGACCGCACCGTGCGGAGGCTGCGCACCGAGGGGGTTGCCGCCGCCGTGCTCCACGGGGGCCTCACCCAGTCCGCTCGCCAGCGAGCCCTCGCCCAGTTCCGGGACGGGCGCGTGAGGCTGCTCGTGGCAACCGACGTCGCCGCCCGCGGCCTCGACGTGGACGGCGTCGACGTCGTCATCCACTACGACCCGCCGGAGGACCACAAGGCCTACCTCCACCGCTCCGGGCGTACCGCCCGTGCGGGCGAAGGCGGCGTCGCCGTCAGCCTGGTGTTGTGGGACCAGGTGCTGGAGGCTGAGCGGTTGTGTCTGCGCCTGGGGATCCGCCAGCCGCTGGTCGAGATGTTCTCCAACGACCCCCGGCTGGCCGACCTGACCTCGCAGGCGTGGCCCGCGGCGGAGCTGGCCACGGGGACCGACGGTGCGGCGCCCCCTGCCCGCACGAGCGCTCGCCGGCCTCGCGGTGGCCGGGGGCGGCGTCGCCGCTGAACTCCCAGCCCGCAGCACCCGGCGGGGAACGCGAGCAATTGGGCCGCCATCACGTCGCGGACGTGGTCGTGTGAGGAGCCCTCGGCCGGCGAGGGACCGACGACCCTGCCAGAGCGGCTCGAGGACGCCAGGAGGCGCCGCCCTCGTGACGTGGTGCCGCAGGCTGGTCGAAGGGCGCGGGTGGCCGACCCGGTAGCTCGGGGCCTTGGAGAGAACCGGAGTGCTCCCGCTGTGGGCGAGGCAGTCGCTGGTGGTCCTCCAGCTGTTGAGCCGGCATCGTCTGGTGGACACCCGCGATGCTGGCGCACCCGGGTTGGGCGGAGAGGGCGCCGTCGTTCGGCCCGACGCCGGCGAGACCCTCGAGCTCTGGTTCACCGTCTCGGGCCGGGCCCCCCTCCCGCTGTCCGTCGGGGCGGTGACCGTCGACGGATGCCTGCACCTGACGCTGCGCCACCCCCGCCGGCTGTTCGATCCCGGCTCAGCCTGTGTTTCGCCCAGTGCGACCCGGACGGAGTCGCCGGATCGCCGACGCCCGAGCCCAAGAGGCAACCGTCGCTTAGTGCCGCGACCACCCCAGGCGCAGTAGAATGAGAACTCTCGGGTGTGCTGCCGAGACTGGCCCGGACCCAGTCCGCCTCCGTATCGCGCCTCTCCTCCTATCTGTGCCGCGACAAGGAGTGCGCTGTGGACGACCGTGTGCGGCCCTCCCGCTGCCCGCTCCGCCATCCCGAAGCCGGGCCGCCGGTCGGCGTGGCGGCCCCTGCCCTCGTGCCGCAGGAGTAGGCGTGCACCCCGATGCCCGGCTGCGCATCGTGGCCGACCTGTCTGCCGTCTCGGACGAGCGCCTGAGCCCGCGCCTCGGTGTGAGCTGCGCCGAGCTCACCCGGGTGCGGGGGGCGGCGGTCACGGTGATGGCCGACGCCGCCCACCGGGGCGTGCTCTCGGCGTCGACCGCCACCGCGGCGGTGCTCGAGGAGCTGCAGACGACCCTCGGCGAAGGTCCCGGGATCGACGCTCACCGCGCCGGAGCTCCCGTCACCGAGCCGGACCTGGCTCGCAGCAGCGGCTCGCGATGGCTCGCCTTCTGCCGCCCGGCGTTGGACGCGGGGGCGGCGGCCGTCTTTGCCTTCCCGCTGCGGCTGGGTGCGGTCGGCCTGGGCGTTCTCACGCTCAACCACGACCACCCTGGTCGCCTCACCGACGGGCAGTACGTCGACGCTCTTGCTCTGTGCGACGTCATGACCCACGCGCTGGTGGCCATGCAGGCCGACGCGCCGCCGGGGACGGTGGCCCCAGCCTTGTCGGCCGTGACCGACGACAACGTCGAGGTGCACCAGGCCGTCGGCATGATCGCCGTCCGGTTCGGATCGAGCGTGGATGAGGCGTTGGTCCGGCTGCGGGCGATGGCCTACGTCGCCGACCGTCCTCTGGTCGACGTCGCCCGCGACGTCGTCACCCGCAGGTGAGCCGGTAGGGGCGAGGCCCGGTTCCACCGTCCTCGTACCCCACGCCTCCATCTAAAGTGGACGAGGCACAGGTGGCGAGGTGGAACCGGGAATGACAAGAGAAGAGCGTCTGGCGCGGACGCTCGTCGAACTGGCCGACACGCTGGTCGACGACTTCGATCTCCTCGAGCTGCTGGTCCTGCTGGTCGAGCGCTCGGTGGAGTTGCTCGACGCCTCGGCGGCGGGCGTGCTGTTGGCCGACGATCAGGGTCGCTTGCGGCTGATGGCGTCCACCAGCGAGGCCATCGAGCTGGTCGAGCTCTTTCAAGTCCAGAACGACGAAGGCCCCTGCCGGGACTGCTACCACACGGGCGAGCCGGTGACGGCCGACGACCTGTCGGCGGCAGCCGATCGCTGGCCCGTGTTCGTCCCCTTCGCCATCGACAAGGGCTTCCATGCCGCGCACGCCTTCCCGCTGCGACTGCGCGGGCGCCTGCTCGGTGGCCTCAACCTCTTCGGCAGCCGGCCGGGTGCGCTGAGCCCGGCCGACCTCGCCGCCGGCCAGGCATTGGCCGATGTCGCCGCAATTGCCATCCTCCAGTTCTGGGCCACGCGCCACGCCGAAATGGTCACCGAGCAGCTCCAGCACGCCCTTCAGAGCCGCATTGCCATCGAGCAGGCGAAGGGGATGCTCGCCGAACGGGCGGGGATCCCGATGGGCGAGGCGTTCTCCTGCCTGCGGGGCTATGCCCGAAGCCAGCAGCGCCTGCTGGCCGACGTCGCCGGAGATGTGGTGTCGGGAGCCCTCACACCCGACGTCGTCCTCTCGGCGCGACGGGACCCGAGAGGCGCGACGGAGGGCTCTACCGGCCGCTAAACTGTTCCGGCCGATGGCGCCCGGTCGCCGGGTGGTCGCCGGCGCCCTGAGCAGATCCGCTGTCCCGGACCCCGACAGTGCCGTTCATGTCGTGACGCGCGCATTGGGGAGTGGTGACATTGGGGACCGCATGGGACAGCGGTGCATGGCGGAATGGTGCGGCGTGTCGCAACAGCGACCCCGACC
>DASZJY010000425.1:0-2067 GCA_035947635.1 Acidimicrobiales bacterium
GTCTTGTCGGGCTCGCGTCCGTGGACCACGGTGTGGGCCGACCGCAGCCTCTCGGTCAGCAGCCCGATGGCCGGCTCGCCGGGGCGCGCGTTGAAGTCGCCGACGAGCACCTGGGGGTTCTGGGCCCGCTCCGCCAGCCACTGCAGCAGCAGTCGGGCCTGGGCGGTGCGCGCCTCAGGCGTCTTGGACGAGAGGTGGGTGTTGTAGAAGTCGAGGACCCCGCCCCCCGGCAGCTCGACGGCCACGTGGGTGGCCACCCGGTTGTGGATCTGCAGGTCGAGCCAGCCCCGTTCGACGATCGGTAGACGGGAGAGCACGCCTATCCCTTCCCAGAAGCGGAACACACCCGTCTTGTAGGTGCGCTGGGCGTCAAACGGGGTGCTGTCGCCGACACGGGCGTTGAGGGCCCCGTTGATCCACCCCGCCTGGCTGGGCCAGCGCCGCAGCTCCTGGAGGCCGATGACGTCGGGGTCGAGCTCGGCGAGCTGCGGGAGCAGGACGCGCCGCCGCCTCCGCCACCCGTTCGCGGTGTTGCGGCAGTTGAGCGTGCCGACCCGGATCAGCCGGGTGTCGTCCACCGGGGGCGACGATAGCCGAGAGGGCGCGCAATCTCCCCGACCGCGCCAGCCGTATGTTCAATCGATGTGGTCCGCGTCAGACGACGCCCTGTTGGCCGGCTACGGCGTCGGCGACCCCGCGGCGACGGCCAGCTTCGTCCGCCGCTACCAGTCGCGGGTGTTCGGCGTGGCCCACTCGGTGGTGAACGACCGGGCGTTGGCGGAAGACGTGTCCCAGGAAGCGTTCCTGCGGGCCTTCCGGCACGCCGGGGCGTACGACCCGAGGAAGGGCTCCGTCCCCACCTGGCTGCTGGCCATCACGAGGAACGCCGCGCTCGACGCCGTCCGGCTCCGGCGGCCCGAGCCGGTCGATCCCACCGTCATCGCCCACTTCGACCTCCTTGCCAGCGAATCCAGCGGGCCGGCGGCTAGGGCCGAGGTGAGCCACGAGGTGCAGGGGCTGCGGGAGATCATCGCCGCCCTGCCACCCGAGCAGAGCCGGGCACTGCTCTTGGCAGCCGTGTGCGGGCGCACGGCCAAGGAGATCGCCGAGAGCGAAGGAATTCCGCTGGGAACGGCGAAAACACGGATTCGGAAGGGGTTGTTGAAGGTGCGAGAGGGCATGGGCGCCACCCAGGGCGGGGACCCGAGATGAGCGGGGTCGACTGTGCCGAGCTGCGAGAGGTGTCCGCCGAGCTGGCCCTCGGCGACCTCTCGGGGAGCGAGCGCGCCGACGCGCTGACCCACCTGTCCGCCTGCCCCATGTGCGGGCAGCTGGTGGGGGAGCTGACCCGCGTGGCCGAGGACCTCCTCCTCCTCGCACCCGAGCTGGAGCCACCGCCCGGCTTCGAGTCGCGGGTCCTCGCCTGCCTGGAGGAGGAGCGGCGCCCCCGCCGCTTCCGCTTCCGGTCGTTGGTCGCGGTCGCCGCCGCCGTCGTCATGTTGGCGGTGGGGGGCGGGGTCGTCGCCCAGATCGCCGACAAGGACGACCGCCCGGAGACGGTGCGGACGGCGCTGGCCATCTCGGCCAGCGGCCGTTCGACGTGCCGGGTCGTCGTCCACGGTGGTGACCCGGCGTCGCTCGTCGTGAGCCTCGACGGGCAGCCGGGGTCGAACCGCGAGTACGTGGTGGAGGCGCAGCCCGCCAATGGTGCCGCCATCCCAGTGGGACGCTTCGCCCTGTCCGACGGTCACGGGTTGCTGGCGACGACGGTGGACGTCGACGCCGACGACCTCAAGTCGGTCCGCGTGTTCAACATGGAGGGTGAGCTGCTGTACGAGGCGTTCCCCGAACCCGTTCCCGGCAACTGACGGTTCGCCCAACGTGCTGGGTGGGGAGGAACTCCCCATGAGCGGTCGCGACGCCGACGACGGCCGGTACGTCGCCCCCGAGGGGGAGTTCAGGCGGGACACCAGGTACATCACCACCCGCATCACCGCCGGCGGCCTCGAGGGGTTCCCCGTCGAGCCGGGCAGGTACCGCCTGATCGTCAGCCGAGCCTGCCCGTGG
>DASZJY010000426.1:0-8022 GCA_035947635.1 Acidimicrobiales bacterium
GACAAGAGGACTGCAGGGACGCGATCGCGGACCTGAGGATGTTCGCATCCAGCGAGACCCAGGAAGCAGCCTGGGCCGCCATGGAGGCGCTGTCGGAGAGCTTCAATCTCCTGGTCGCAGGTGATCAGGCGGCCAGCGACCGGGCCTTCCAGGGCTACGAGGAGTCATTCGCCCGGTTCGCGACCGCCTTGAACCGGGAGCTTGAGGAGATCAACCACATGTTGTACGCCTACCAGACTCGCCTCTGGCGGGCCGTTCTCAACAGGGTGCGGGGCGAGCCCCTCCCATTCCAGATCAGCACGAGCGCTGACCCGGGGACGGCCCTCTCCGGGCCGGGCGAGGAGCGAATACCCATCCAGTAGCAAGGCCTCCCCGCAGGACGCCTTCCGCTTCAGCGCTCCCCGCGGCCTCGGCGATGCCCCGCCCGACGAGCGCCCGTGGCACCCTGTACCTGCTCCGGGGTTCCCCCCTCCCGGAGCGCCCGAGGTGGTCGAGGCGCCTTCGCCCCGCGATGACGTCCGGCGCCTCCCACCTCCCGTAAGGCTGGTTAGCCAGGCCGCTGCATCCGCTCACAGCGCCTTTCTCGGTCGAAGCTGTTGCACCGGCCAAGTTGGACACTAGACGGGCATGAGGCACGGCGGCGCGAAGACGTTGCTTTTGACGGTTGCACTGGCCCTCCCCGGTTCCGGAGGGCGCGAGGAGGAGTCGGAACCGACGACACTCCCTACGACCACCAGCACCAGCACGACGACGACCTCGACAACGACGACGACAATCGCTCCGACGACGACGGCACCGAGGCGAGCACCCACCACGACGGCAACGCCATCGCCCCCCCGTCAGAGCGGCAACTACTCAGCCGCCTACCCCGACTTCTGCATCCCGCCGGCGCCACCTGACCTCGACTGCGCCGACGTCGGCGGCGACAACTTCACCGTTCGACCGCCTGACCCGCACCGCTTCGACGCCGACGGCGACGGAGTCGGCTGCGAAAGCTAGGAGTGGCGCCGGCGGCTGAGCGACCGCGTCCAGCGCAGCCCACGCCCGTAGTTGAAGGAGGCTGTTCGCCGGCCCGACGTTCTGACCTCGAGCGGACAAGCCCGGCGCGAATGACCATCGCGGCCGAGGCGCCGATTCCGTCCCGCGAAGACATGTCGGCGCCTCCCGCCTTCTTCTCGGCGGTTCTCTTGACCGCTGTCGAGTGGACAGGCAGCCTGGGATTGCTCCGGAACGAGGCTCCCTCCGGAGCGAGGCGGTCGAGGCGCCAGGCTGGCTCGCATCCCCTGGCGCCTGCCCCTCCTTGTCTTCGCTTGGGGAGGCTTTCGTGCCCACACAAGCGAGCTGGGGCTCGTTCTCCGCACGCTCGCGACCTCGGAATCATGGTGACGACCCCTCGGGCCGACGACGGCGCAAGTGCCGATGCCGGTGAATACCACTCCTACATGGCCTTGTGAGCCCCAGATACGTACCGGCGAGCAGCAAAAACGAGACGACGCCCGTGAGCACCTCCATCCGCTGCTCCCCCCACTGCTCTGGCTCAACTCACGGTAGTGCTCGAGGGTCAAGCTCGCTCGCCGCTCCCGCTTGCTCGTCCCGGCCCAAACGCCGTCGAGTCCGCGATGGCATGGGCGAGACAAGAACTACCGCCTCCGGTTACTGCTGCACTGCGGCGTCCAATGGCAGACTCGTCCTGCTGCATCAATGCGAGCCCGTCACCCACGCGTGGTCGCGTAGAGCCCGAAATCATCGACAAGGGACGGTTGGCCGCCAGACGCGCCCCCGGAAGACAGAGCTCATCCCGGGGCCGACGGCTGGACTCCTGCTTGTCGGAGACGGTCGCCAACTTCCAGGGGAACCGTGACCCGCCAGTCCTTCGCCCGCAGCTCCGTGCGGCTGATCGCGATCTCGCCGCCCACCTCCCCGCCGTAGGAGAAACGGAAGAGCCACTGAGGGCCTTGGTCGACGATCTGCTCGAGGGTCTTGGTTGTCTCCCTGGGGATCGTCCCAAGGAGACTCCACCCTTCGCGTCCCGGAGCCTTGACCTCGACGTTGATCTTGTAGACGAGCGGGTTGGTCACCGTGAGCTCACTGACAAACAATGGCTCCTCAGACATCACACGAGCGAAGACGACCATCAGGGGGATGGCGAGCGCCACCACGATGGCGAGTCCCCCGAGCTGGCGAAGCGAGGACGACGATCGGAGCGGCGTGAGGACCGGGCTCATCGCGTGCCTGCGTCGAAGGAGAGAACGGAGGACACGGTGCCAGAAAGCGGGGGCCTTGACGGTCGCAATGTCATGCCCACCCGCCGCCCGTATGGTCGCCACGAGGGATCTCGCTCTGCGTTTCGCAGAGGGTGACGCAACCGGATGCCCACTGTTCGGAGAACCGCGACGACCTCCCCTACGAGGAGGCGAGTCAGGGGCTTATGGGATGCGGTCGCCTGGCCATGATTCTCACGATGACGCCGGGCGGCGGCCGCGGCGGCAGCGATCGCGCCAGCGAACAGGATCATGTCTGGGACCTCCGTCGGTAGATGGACAGGCTCGCCCGGGCAGCACTCATCGGGCCGTGGCGGTCGGGCGAGACCCGACCAGCGGCTCGAGTGGAGGGGTCCGTCGGTGCGTACACGAGAGGTGGGGAGGCGTTTCGCTTCATCGCGGCGCTTCCGTTGCGCTTCCGTTTGGGCCCGAGGCGGGGCCGTGGGCCGCGGCCCGGATGGCGCCGTGCGGTAGCAACAGCGGCCGACCGCTCCGCCGGCAAGGCGACGCCAATGCTGAGAGCGAGCGCATCAGGACGACGGCTGGCCGGGTGGGCCGATCCGGTCCGCCGTCGTGTCAGGACACCTTTCATGGATGCCCCCTGCGTCATGGTTAGGCGAACCAGGAGAGGCGCGGCGTTCGAGCGCCCGGCGAGCGCGGCCGATGAGCCAGAAGTCCCTCACCAGCTGCCCCAGCCCGGGGAGGTCGCCGTCGATGTAGCAGGGACGGCGATGGCCATAAGCCACGCGACCAGCGTCGCCCCGGGCGCGCTTGCGCCGCGATGGACGACCAGGCGCTCGGCCTCGGCCAGCCGCCGGCGCGCGTGGCGGTGCTGGTCTCTGCGCTCTAGCAGGCGGCGGGCCCGCTGGATGACGACCCGGTCGTGGTTGGCGAGAGTCACCAGGCTGCGGGCAATGTCGTCCTCGCGCATGAGGAACAGCCCTCGGATGGGCTCGCGCACCGATCTCGAGGCCAGCAGCTCCGGTAGGGCCCGCCGCCGCTCGTAGTGCGTGAAGAACTCCCAGGCAAGAAGGGCGTGGACCACGGCCATCGGCACGAGCCACCACTGCGACTGCGACAGCGTCCCCGCCGCCACCAGGACGATCAGGGCGACGGCCGCCCCAGCACGGCGCAGCGCGGCGACTGGAGACTCGACCCGGGGATGGACGCCGACCAGAGCACCCTCGCCCACGAGGCGCTGCGCCCGTGTGAGGCGTTCCTCTCCCAGGGCACGCCGCCAGGGGTCCTCGACAGTGTGGGCCAGCACCGCCTGGGCCCGCTCCAACGAGTCCAGGTGCCCCTCGGAGACGGCGGCGAGGTCGACCGCCATGGCGTGCTCCAGCGCGACCGGCGTACTCGGACCACACGGCGCATGAGCGGCCCAGGCGGCGAGGCGGGCCGGCAAGCCCCGACGGGCGACGAACCGCTGCCGGGCGAGCACCGCCGCAGCACTCGAGAGGGCGAGCACGACCAGCCAGAGCCCGTAGTACCAGGCCACCGCAAATTCGACAGCGCCAACAACCGCCAAGGTCCGCCGGCGGTGGGCGCGGCTCACGCGCCGGTCGCGCTGCCAACCGACCATGCGGCTCCGCGGGGAAGCCGCGGCGCGGGCCATAGACCACCCGCGGGACCCGGAAAGGTGCTTTGGCGACCGCCCATGGGTGCTCACCGCCGCCGGCCCCCTTTCTTCCCCTTGCGCTTACGGGGTCGGGGCGGGCCGCTGCGGCGTGGGGCGGGCGCCGCCGCGACGCCGACCAGCGGCTTCTCGCGCGTGGGAGGGGTGTCGTCCTGCTCTCGGGGCTCGGGCGGCGCAGCACGGGTGGCGGCCGGGCGCAGCGGGGCAGAGGGCGGCGCTGTTCCCGGCGCCGGGCGGCGCCGTTCGAGCAGCACGGCCAGGGGTGCCGCCGTGAACACCGAGGAGTACGTCCCCACGATGATCCCCACGAGCAGGGCCAGGGCGAAGTCGGTGAGGGTCTCTCCCCCGACGACGTAGAGGACGGCGAGGATGAACAGGGCGCCGAGGCCGGTGTTGATCGTCCGGGGGATGGTTTGGAGACAGGCGGCGTTGGCCACCGCGGCCAGTGGCTCGCGACTGCGGGCCCGGCGCTGCTCGCGGATTCGGTCGAAGACCACCACCGAGTCGTTGATCGAGTAGCCGATGACCGTGAGCAGGGCCGCTAGGAACACGCCGTCGAGCTCCTTGCCCAACCAGGCGAAGACACCGAGCAGGATCACGACGTCGTGGAACATCGTGGCGACTGCCGCGCTGGCGTAGGTCCAGCGGAAGCGCACGGCCAAATAGAGGAGCTGGGCGCCCAGGGCCAGGGCGAGGGCGATGATCGCCTTGCGGCGCAGCTCCTCGCCGATGGTCGGCCCCACGAACTCGTCGCGCTGCTCGGTGGCGCTTCCTCCGATGCGCTCCACGACCGTCTTGACCCGCGCCTCCTCCTCGACTGAGAGCCTGGGGCTGCGGATGGCCACGTTGGCGTCGCCCGACTCCTGTACGACCGCGCGGGGCAGACCCGACCCCGCCAGTTCCGAGCGCAGCCGGTCGAGGTCAACGGGGCGCTCCGTCGAGTACTCGACCAGGCGCCCGCCCGAGAACTCCAGCCCGTAGGACAGGCCCCGGAACGCGATCCCGGCCACGGATAGCGCCACGATGGCAGCAGAGGCGGCGAACCAGATCCGGGCCCGGCCCAACAGGTCAGGGCCGCGCTCGGCCAGCCACTGCCGCAGCCGTCCCCCCACCTCGAGGCCCAGGAGCCCGACGCGCTGGGCCATGGCCTGCCGGTGGACGATGAGCTCGACGAGCACGCGGGTGATGACCAAGGCGCTGAACATCGAGACCACCACGCCGACGCTGAGGGTGATGCCGAAGCCCCGCACCGCCCCCGAGGCGAAGAAGAAGAGGATGACGGCGGCGAGGAGCGTCGTGGCGTTGGAGTCGGCGATGGCGCTCCAGGCGTTGCGGAAGCCAGCGACCGCCGAGGACCGCAGGCTGCGCCCCGTGGCACGCTCCTCTTTGAGCCGCTCGAAGACGAGGACGTTGGCGTCCACCGCCATGCCGATGGCCAGCACGAAGCCGGCGATGCCGGGAAGCGTCAGCGTGGCCCCGAGGCCGACCAGTACGGCGAACGAGATGAGCCCGTACGCGCCCAGGGCCAGAGCCGCGATGGCGCCCAGCAGCCGGTAGTACACGAGCATGTAGAGGATGGTGAGTGTGGCCCCGATCACCGTCGCCCTCACGCTGGCGCGGATGGCGGCGTCGCCAAGGGTGGGGCCGATGGTCCGCTGCTCGACGACCGTCACCGGAACGGGCAGGGCCCCGGCCCGGATCAGAAGGGCGAGATCCTTCGCCTCCCGCTCGGTGAACTGACCGGTGATGACGGTGTCTCCGCCGCTGATGCCCGTCCCGCAGGCGACGCTGGGCGACACCTCGGGGCTCGAGATGATCTCCTCGTCCAAGACGATGGCGATGCGTCGCTTCGGGTCGCCGGCGGGGGCGCACGCCGCCTCGCCGGTGAGGGCGGCCCATTCCCGGGACCCGTCCCCGCGAAACTGGACCTCGACCTGCCACTCGCCCCCGAACGATCCCCCGAGCGTCGCTCGTGCCGTGCCCACCGTCTCGCCGGTCATCCTGGCGGGTGCCAGCCGGAGACGGGAGCCGTCGTCGCCGGTGAGGGTCAGCTCCTGTGACGGTTCCGCGCCCGGGGCGGTCGTCGTCGTCACCGTGTCCGCCAGCCCGAGCACCGGATGGAACGCGAGCTGTGCCGTGCGGCCGATGACGTTGAGGGCCTGCTCAGGATCGGCGACGCCGGGCAGCTCGACGATGATCCGGCGATCTCCCGAGCGCTGCAGCGTCGGCTCGGCCACGCCGAGGGCGTCCACCCGCCGGCGCAGTACCTCCAGCGTGCGCGAGGCGGTGTCGCCGTCGACCTTCTGGCGCGGCGTGTCCTGGGCCTCCAGCACGATCTGGGTCCCGCCCTGCAGGTCCAAGCCCAGACGCACGGGGCGGGCGAGAACGAGCGCCACAGCACCGCCCAGCACGGCGGCGACGAGCAGCACGCGCCAACGGAAGGCGTTCGACATCCATGATCTCCTCCGGTCGGGCCGCCCAAGAGGCGGCCTCAGTCTCAGCGACTACGAGAGCCGGAGAGCCGGAGGGGCGCGCAGGGCCACGCTCCGGCGGCGCCGGAGCATGGAACGGAGAGCCGGCGACGGCCGCCTGAGCGTGACGCTGGCGGCCGCCAGGAGCAGGCTAAGGCCGACGAGGACGGCCAATCCGAGTCGGACTCGACTCTGGGGCAGCCGTTGCTCGGCCGAGCCAGCCGACAGGATCTCGGACCTGCCCTTCAACGCGGCATCGATGGACAGGCCTGGCGGCTGTGTCAGGGTGATGGCACTGTCGAACTGGGGCATCCCGGGCGCGGCGGCTGCCCAGCCCAGTCCCGACGCCGCCAGCGCGAGGGGCAGGAAGGTGCAGACGACCACTCGCCGCGTGATGCCCGTGCAGCGCATACCGCCCAAGGGTAGCGGGGGGCCGGGGTTGACGGGCCCGCGACATGCCCTCGATCAGTCTGCTGGGCTGGACCCGTTGCGATGCCAGGCTGTCCGAGACGTTCGGGGGGCGGCTCAGCCCCTCGACTTGCCGCGGCGGACCTTCGCGCGTCCCGGGCTTCCGGCGACGCCGAGTGCTTCCCCGCTTCTCGCTTGGGGTGCGCTCTGAACGCCGACGAAGGGACTACCGACGACCGCCACCCACTCCCTCGCGCCTGATGGACGACCGACGCCGAAGAAGGGCCCGGGATGGTGGGCCGGACGACTGCCCGGGACACGCCCGGCGCTCAAGGGGCATCGCCGGGCCCCGTCAGGGGTGCAGGAACCTTCAGGACAGAGCCGCTGCGGCAGCCGCGTCCGATCGGCCGGCTGCGCCGGCCCCTCCCTTCCCCGGAAGCGTCACCGATAAGTGATGCCGTTTCCGCTCGGGTGTCCTAGCGGGTGTCGCGCAGCTTGCCGAGAAGGATGGCGTTCTGGTCCCGTAGCAAGCCAACCTCGGTCCGAAGCGCGCGGTTGGACTCCTGAAGCTGGCTGATCCAGGCGTTTTCGGAGCCGTCGGACATCCGCTGGCCCGCAGGCAGGGCGACTGCGCCCTTCGGCTGGAGCCCACGAAGGCGACGGATTTCGGTGGCCAGCGCCGGCACCTTGTTCAAGAACGACCGAGAGATTCCCGAGGCTCGGGCCACGCGCTGGCGAAGGTCACCCGTTCACCTCGGCGGTCCAGAGCGCGGATGGCCTCGGCGGCTCGACGGTTGAGCTCGTTGTGAGCCGCCTGCTGGGCGGCGTGGAGGTAGTGGCTGTTGTCAGGGCGCAAAGTCCGTCGCTTCCGGGAGATCTTCAAGGGCTTCGATGATGACGGTAAGGGCGTCGATGTCCTTGCGGTTGCGCTCTGCCCAGCGGGTCCTTCCCTCCTCGGCGCACGTGACCTCCAGCGTCGTTGCTCGACTCCGCTGGCCCCGGAGCACGGGAAGGAAGGTGACGTCGGTCGCGTACTGAGTGCAGCCGATGCAGAAGTTGGGGTGGATGCAGTCGGTCTGCAGTGGACCTCCCCGGCGAGGGAACGCGGGAGATGCGCTTCCTCTCCCCCGTCGAGGTCGTCGGCCTGGTCGACGCCGTCGACGAGCACTACCGGGTACTCGTCCTCACGGCCGCCTATGCGGGCCTCCGGTGGGGCGAGCTGGCCGGCCTGAAGGTCGGGCGCGTC
>DASZJY010000427.1:0-3695 GCA_035947635.1 Acidimicrobiales bacterium
CGGGGAAGTTGTCCGAGAAGTCCCGCACCTCGTCGACCAGGGGACGGATGATCAGGTAGAGGAGGCCGGAGACGAGGGCGAGCCCGAGCAGGTAGACGACGGTGGTGGCCAGCCCTCGCCGCAGGTGCAGCCGGCGGTGCAGGAAGCTGACCGGTTGGTTGAGCACCACGGCGAAGAAGGCGGCGACGACCAAGAGGGCGACGATGCGGGCGAGCAGCGTCAGCAGGTAGATGCTGATGACGGTGGCCAGCACCAGACCGATGGTGGCGAGGATCGTCCGAACCGGCACAGGGCGCGTCTCGGCGGCCACGGGTGCGAGCCTACCCATGGGGTCGCGCCAGCCCTTTGGCACTCCGATGCCCGGGGGGCGGTGCGCGGGTAGCCTGCGGGCGCCATGGGCCAGCTGATCACCGTCACCGAGAAGCCGACCACGCGCCCCGGCGTCGCCGTGTTCGAGCTCAACCGCAGCCTCACCGGGATGGGTCACGAGCGCTACCGGTCGCCCGAGGTCACCGGGAACCGGCCGGTCGACGAGCTGGCCCGCCGCCTGTTCGCCACCGGGCTGGTGACGGCGGTGCACGTGTACTCGAACGTGGTCACCGTCGAGGTGGGCGAGGGCGGGGCTGCCGAGGCCGCCCACCAGACCCTCAGCGATGTGATCCACGACCTCTTCACCTACTACCGGGAAGGGGTCGAGGTCGCCGACCCCATGGCTGAGTCGGCGTCCTCGTCGGCATCTTCCTCCTCCGCCGAGGCCTAGCCCTCCCGAACACCAGTTCGATAACGTTGGCGGCGTGACCCCCGCCCTTCTCGACCAGGTCGCCGGGCAGGTCCGCCCGGTGGCTCTGGCCGGCGAGCGCCTGCTGCCGGTGCTGCCCTCGCTTTGCTCCCTGCTTCCCGAGGGCGGCCTGCGGCGGGGGTCGGTGGTGGCGGTGGGCGGCTCCACCTCGTTGGCCCTCGCCCTGGCGGCGGGAGCGTCGGCGATCGGGTCGTGGTGCGCGGCGGTGGGAGTGGCGCGCCCGCCCCTGGGGCCACGGGCAGCGTCGGAACTGGGCGTGGTGCTCGAGCGCTTTCCGCTCGTGGCCGCCGCCCCCGGCTCCGGACGAGGTGGATGGCCGTGGGCGGTGGCCGCCCTGCTCGAAGCGGTCGACGTGGTGTTGGCCTGGCCCCCGCCCCACCTGCGCCTGGCCGACGCCCGCCGCCTGGCCGCCCGGGCGCGCGAGCGGGGATCGGTGCTGCTCGTGGCGGGCGGGGAGCGGTGGCCCGAGGCGGTCGACGTCCGCCTCACCCTGGCGACGTCGACCTGGGAGGGCGTGGGCGAGGGCCACGGCCGGCTTCTCGCCCGCCGGGTCGAGGTGGTGGCCACGGGCCGGGGGGCGGCGGCCCGCGAGCGCCGGGCCGCCCTGTGGCTCCCCGCCGCCGGTGGTGGGGTGGCGCCCGCGAAAACACCCCCTCTACGCGGCAATGGCGCGAGGACGGCGCACTGAGCGTGAGCGGCAGCGGGAGCGGGGTGCGCACCCTGGTCGTGCACTGCCCCGAGTGGCCGGTGGTGGCCACCGGCCTGTCGCTGGCGTCGTCGGTGGCGGTGGTCGCCGCCGGCCGGGTGGTGGCCTGCTCGGCCCCCGCCCGTGACGAGGGTGTGGAGGCCGGGCTCCGCCGGCGCCAGGCCGAGGCGCGCTGTCCGTCGCTGGTGGTGGTCGAGCACGATCCGGCGCGCGACGTCCGGGTCTTCGAGCCGGTGGTGGCGGCGGTCGAGTCGTTGGCGCCCCGCGTGGAGGTCACCCGGCCGGGGACGTGCTCGCTTGCCACCCGCGGCCCGTCGCGGTACTTCGGGGGCGACGAGGCCCTGGCCGCCCGGGTGGCCGAGCGGGTCTCCGCCGCCACCGCCGGGGCGTGCCGGGTGGGCGTCGCCGACGGGCCGTTCGCCGCCGAGCAGGCGGCCCGCGTCGCCACGATCGTCCCTCCCGGCGGGAGCGCCGCCTTCCTCGCGCCCCTTCCCGTCTCGGTCCTCGCACCGGTGGTCGACGCCGCCAGCGACGGGCAGGCCCTCGTCGACCTCTGGGAGAGGTTGGGAATCCGCACGTTGGGCGACCTCACCTCCCTGCCCGCCCCTGCGGTGCTCGCCCGTTTCGGCCCGGCCGGGGCCGTCGCCCACCGGCTGGCGCGAGGCCTCGACGACCGGCCCTTGGGGGCACGTACGCCCCCTCCCGACCTGATCGTGACCGCCGAGCTCGACCCCCCGGTCGAGTCGGTGGAGACGGCGGCGTTCGTCGCCAAGTCGCTGGCCGACGGGCTCTTCGCCCGCCTGGCCGAGCAGGGGCTGGCCGCGACCCGCCTCTGCATCGAGGCGGAGACCGAGCACGGCGAGCGCCTGGCGCGCCTCTGGCGGCTCCCCACCGGTCTCGACGCCGCCGTCCTCGGGCAACGGGTGCGCTGGCAGTTGGAGGGATGGCTCCTGGCCACCGGGCGTGACCGCCCCACCGCCGGCCTCACCCTCCTGCGGCTGGCGCCCGACGAGGTGCGGCCCGACGAGGGGCGTCAGCTGGGCTTCTGGGGCGGGGAGGGGGCGGGGGCGGAGCGGGCGGCCCGGGCCGTGGCCCGGTTGCAGGGGGTGTTGGGCCCCGACGCGGTGGTCGCCGCGGTGGTGGCCGGCGGGCGGGGGCCGGCCGACCAGGCTCGCCTGGTGCCCTGGGGCGACGAGCGGGCGTCTCCGTCGCCTACGCCTTCAGAGCCGTGGCCGGGCCATGTCCCCGCACCCGCGCCCGCAACCGTCCATCATGAGCCCCGCCGGGCCGAGGTGGTCGACGGCGCCGAGCGGCCGGTCGGGGTCGACGGCCGGGCCGGGGCCACCGCCGCCCCGGCGCGCCTGTCGATCGACGGCGGACCTTGGGCCGAGGTGGCGGCATGGGCCGGCCCCTGGCCGTGCGACGAGCGCTGGTGGGACCCCCGCAACCACCGCCGCCGCGCTCGTTGGCAGCTGGTGACCACCACCGGTGCCGCCCACCTGCTGGCGGTCGAGGGAGGCCGCTGGTCGGTCGAGGCGACCTACGACTGAGCGAGCCGACCGGCGCCCTACCGCACCCGCAGCGTCCCGCGCATCTGGGCGCGGTGCACGTCGCAGCGGAACACGTAGGTGCCGGCGGTGAGGGGTGGCACCTGGTAGGTCACCGCCTTCTCGCCCGAGAAGATCTCGCCGTCGAAGACCCTGTCGGACGAGTCCTCACTGGCGAGGATGTCGACGTCGTGCGGCAGGTTCTCCTCGTTGGTGAACACGATGGCGAACGGCCGGTTGGCGGGGGCGGCCAGGCACTCCTTGTCGTACTTGATGTCGTCGGCCGAGAGGGTCAGGCGCTGGCCCGCCGGCCCGCACTCAGCGTCGCCCGTCCCGCTGCCCACCGTCGGGTCGTCCCCTCCGCCGCAGGCGCCGAGCAGCACGACGGCGACGGCGGCGACGAGGGCTCGGCGAACGACGGGCGAGCGCATTGGCCGACCCTACCGTCGGGCCGCCCGTGGGCAGCCAATCCCGAACGGGCGGAGGCGTCTAGAGTCACCGGCGGCGTCGTGGCCGCGATCGAGGAGGCAGGATGCGCAGGTTGTTGGTGGTGGCCGTGGTGGGGGCGCTGCTGCTGGCGGGCTGCGGGGACGACGAGGACACCGAGACCTCTGGCGGCACCGCGACGACCGGGGCGGCGGGG
>DASZJY010000428.1:0-6736 GCA_035947635.1 Acidimicrobiales bacterium
GAGGAGGTCGAGGAAGCCGCGGCGGCGGGCCCGGGCGCTGAAGTCGGCGACGGCGAGGCCGGGCCCCGGCCTTGCGCCCGCGGGGTCCTCCAGGGGCCCGACCGCCGACAGCGCGGGGGCGGCGACGAGGACGGCTGGGCCGGTCGCGAAGGGCACGGTGGCCGGCGCCACCGGTGGCGCGGCGGAGCGCAGCTTCCGGGTCGTGTCCCCGGCGTCGAACGGCGCGACGGTCCCGTCCGCGGGGCGGTTGCGGTGCGGGAAGCTGGCCAGGCCGCCACCGTCGTTGAGGAACGACACGGTGGCCACGCGCCGGTCGTCGACGAGGACCGCAAGGGCGGGGTCGAGGGCCCGGTCGGGGAAGAGCGCCGGCGCCGTCACCAGCAGCACGTGGGCACGGTGGCGGGCGTAGGCCTGGTTGGCGAGGTCGGCGGCCGAGGTGGCGACGAGCGCTTCGGCGCCGGCGTCCTCCAACGGCCTCAACCGCTCCGTCCCGGGCGCGCCGCAGAGCAGGGTCATCTCGGGGTGTGAGCGCCGCAGCGAGGCCACCGTCCCCCCCCAGGCGTCGGCGTCGTCTCCCTCGGGGACGAAGAGGGCGCCTACGGCGGCGGGGCTCACCCGTCGGCCGGAGGCGTTCCGCCCGTGTCGGGCCCGGTTCCCCTCGACGCCCGCAGCGCCTCCACTTCGGCGATGAGCCGCTCGTTCTGCACCCGCAGCTTCTCGATCAGGTCGAGGGCGGCATGGTTGAAGCGGGTCTGCTGCTCCATCATCGGCTTCACGTACCAACGCAGGAGCCGGCGCACCGCTCGCTTGGCGAAGCGCACGCCCCCGCCGACGACCGGCCGGGCCGACCCAGAGGCGAACTCGGTCTGGATGTTGGCCAGGTGCCGGAGACCGGCCAGGTCGACATCGCCTTGGTCGGGTGACACGTAGTGCACGCCCCCGACGCCACCTGGCGAGCGGGCCGCCCGGGCGAGCACCGCCTCGACCTTGCTCATCATGTGGGGGACATGGGTGTTGCGCAGCATCAGGCGGGAGCGTGGGAGGGCGACGCCGCCCACTCGGTGGGCACGTGGATGATGCCGGCGGCGAAGGGGAGGTTGGGGTTCTCGAAGACCATGAACGAGTAGCGCCGCTCGTGCCAGTCGTAGATCTTCTTGGCCATCGGATCGTGGAGGGCCACGGACACGAGATAGCCACCCTTGAGGAGGGGCAATGAGGGGATGGCGAACTCGATCGAGCCGTCCCCGGCGAGGTCGAGGCGCAGCCCCGCCTCGCGTGTGTTCTGCGACCAGAGGTGGACGAGCGGCTCGGCCCGGAATATCGACACCGCGCAGGACACCTCTTCCAGGACCTCCTCGGCCCGGTAGTCGAGGTGGATGGTCATGCGCTCGCCGGTGCAGTAGGAGTTGGTCGGCTCGCCCTGGGCGTCGAGGAACCGCACGTCGGTGATGACCGCTTGCCCCGACCCGAACCGCCGGCCCGTGTAGGCGAGGATGGGGTCCTCGTCCGGTCCGCCGTGCACCTCGGCCAGGTAGCTCGCCACCACGTCGCGGGCCTCGCCGACCTGGCGCATCTCGCCGCCGTCCACCCAGACGGCCTCGTCGCAGAGGGTGCGGATGGTGTCGAGGCTGTGGGACACGAGCACGATCGTGCGCCCCTTGCGGCGGAACTCGGTGATGCGCTCGTAGCACTTCATCTGAAAGCTCTCGTCACCCACCGAGAGGACCTCGTCGACGAGGAGGATCTCGGGCTCGACGCTGACCGCCACCGCGAACGCCAGGCGGGCGTACATGCCGGTCGAGTAGTTCTTCACCGGCGTGTCCATGAACTCCTCGATGCCGGCGAACTCGACGATGCGGTCGTAGCTCGCCTCCACCTCTCGCTGGGTCTGGCCGAGGAGCGACCCGCTCAGCTGGACGTTCTCACGACCGGTGAGCTCGGGATGGAAGCCGATGCCGAGCTCGAGCAGCGAGGACATGCTCCCGTTGACCCGCACGCGGCCCCGGTTGGGCGTGAGGATCCGGGCCATGGTCTTGAGCAGTGTCGACTTGCCCGATCCGTTGGCGCCGATGATGCCGAGCGTCGTCCCCACCGGCACCTGCAGGTCGATGCCCTTGAGGGCCCAGAACTCCTCGAAGCGGTTGCGCCGGGAGAGGAACTTCTCCTTGAGCGTGTGCGAGCGCTGGTGGTAGATCCGGTAGCTCTTCCAGACGTCCTCGCAGGAGACGGCGATCTCGGTCATTACACGATCTCGGCGAACAGGCGCTGCCAACGCTGGAACACCCACGCCCCCACCGCGAGGACGACGACCCCGACGGCGAGGTCGTAGGCGAGGAGGCCGAAGTCGGGCGGGCGGTTGAGCACCACCACGTTGCGGAAGGAGACGACGATCCCGGTCATGGGATTGACCTCGAGGATGCGGAGCAGCCACCGGCTGTCCTTGTCCGCCACCCAGCTCAGCGAGTACACGATCGGCGTCCCCCAGAACCACAGCTGGAGGAGCACGCCGATGAAGTGGGCCACGTCGCGGAGGAAGACGGTGACGGCGGAGAGGAGCAGCGCCGCCCCGTAGGCGAGCACCCCGACCACGACGAGAATCAGCGGCAACCACAAGAGCTGGAAGCTGGGAAGGCCGACGAACACCAGCGTGATGACGAGGAGCACGGCGAACTCGAAGCAGAAGGTGACCATCGCCGAGAGCACCGTGCTCAACGGGAGAATGGCCCGCGGGAAGTACACCTTGCGCAGCAGATAGCCGGAGCCGACCACGCTGCCGGTGGCGGTGGCGGCCGAGGTCCCGAACACGTTCCAGATGACCAGGCCGGCGAAGAAGTACACCGCGAAGGGGACGTGGTGGCGGTCGGGCCGGTCCAGGTCTTCGACCAACGGACGCCCCACGATGTAGGTGAAGATCACGTAGTAGAGGCCGACGAGGAGCAGCGGGGTGGCCAGGGACCAGACCCTGCCGAGGACGGTCCCCCGGTGCTGCGCTTTCAGCTCGCGGCGGACGAGGTTGACCGTGAGCTCGCGGGCCTGCACCAGCTCGCGGCTGTTCCTGCGCATCCTTCGCAGTGGGCTCCGGCTGGCTTCCGGATCGGGCGGAGCGGCGATCGGTGGGCCCGAGACGCGCGGGGTCGCCACGACGGGCAGGCTACCAGTCACCCTCTCGGGCGCCCCTGCGCTCAGTTCGTCCTCTGGTGAGCTGCGCACAGCTCGCCGTGCTCGCTCACGTGAGCTCCAGGATCCGGTCGCGGACCCGCCGGGCGGCGTGCTCCCACGTCCAGTGGGCGGCCACCTCGGCCGCCGCCGCCAGTCCCTTGCGACGGGCCTCCTCCTGGTCGGTGAAGACCTCGCGCATGAGGTGGCGGAGGTGCTCGTAGTCGGGCTGGGCCCACTCGAACCCGGCATAGTACGGGCACCGCGCCTCCGCCGGCACCAGTCCCTCGACCTGCAAGGGGTAGCCCACCTCGCCGGTGAGGAAGTCGGACGGGCCGCTCCAGGCGGTGGCGATGGTGGGCAGGCCGCAGGCCATGGCCTCCAGCACCGGCATCCCCCATCCCTCTCCCCGCGAGGGCAGCACGAAGCAGTCGGCCGACCGGTAGAGGGCGCCCATCTGGTGGTCGGGGAACTCCGGGTTCACCATGACCGCGATGGGTGGGCCGGGGGGCAGCCCCAGCCTGGCGATCTCCGCCCTGACCTCGATGGTGGGGTCGCGGTTGAACACCGACAGCAGCAGGAGCACGTCCTCCGACTCCTTGAACTCGTCGAGGTAGGCCCGCAGCAGCAGCTCGGGGGCCTTGCGCTCGCCCCACTCGAACACCGAGAGGAAGGTGAACCTCGTCGAAGGCCGGTACGCGGTGATCTCGGGGTTGAGGTAGTCGATGTCGACGCCGAAGGGCATCACCCGGATGGGGACCCGCACGCCGCTCTGGCGGAACGTCTCGACGTTGAAGCTGGCCGGCACCCAGACCTCGTCCATGGCGTTGCACCCGTCCACCCACTCGCGGGGGAGCCCGGTGACCTCGAGCATCGACCAACCGACCTTGATGCGACCCGAGAGCCGGCCGAAGGCGTCGGCCTGGCACAGTGCCACCTGGGGGACGTCGGGCCGGGGCCGGCGCTTCACGAGGTCGTCGAGCAGGAGGTTGTGGGGCGGCTCCTCGGGGAGGCCGTAGGCGTTGCGGTAGGCCACCTTGAGACCGGCGAAGTGCATCGCCCACATGAGCCGGCGCGACTGGACGGCGTAGCCCAGCGGCTGGTGGAGGACGGAGTGCCAGACGAGCTCGCCGTGGTAGCGCTCCTCCTCGAGCCAGCGCGCCCACTGCGCCCGGAACACCTTCTGCGAGCGGTTGTAGACCGTCCAGAAGTCGACCTTGTTCTCCCGCGTGCTCGTGCTCTGAAAGTGGACGGGTGGTCGGAACGTGCCCGCGCACAGCACCTTGCGCCCGGAGCGCTGCACGCGCAGGCAGAAGTCGCTGTCCTCGAAGTAGGCGAAGAGCCGCTCGTCGAGCAGGCCGACGCTGTCGAGGCAGTCGCGGCGGATGTAGGCCTGGGCGAAGACGACCGACTCGACCTCCCGGTCGCGGGAGCACTGGTTCACGTCGAGCTCGGCGCCCGCCATCTGCTGGCCCCGGAGGGTGATCGGCTGCATAAAGGCGCCGCTGTGGATCAGCACGCCTTCGCCGTCGACGATGCGCGTACCAACGACGCCGACGTCGGGGGCCGAGTAGGCGGCGTCTTGCATGCTCGCCAGCCACGTGCGGTCGACGGCGATGATGTCGTTGTTCATGAGGACGACGTCCTCGTCGGGGCCGCAGGCGGCGATGCCGATGTTGCAGCCACGCGTGAATCCGAGGTTGCGGCCGTTGCGGATGAGCGTGATCCAGTCGAGCCCCGACAGCCACTCGACGGTCCCGTCGGTGCTGCCGTTGTCGACGACGATCACCCGCCAATGGGGGTGCTCGGTGCGCTCCCGGAGCGCCTGGAGGCACTGCTTGGTGAAGGCCAGCGCATTCCAGGTGAGGATGACGATGGCGACCCGCCGGCGCTCGGTGTCCGCGTTGCTCGTCAGCAAGGCGGCTTGGTGGTGGTCGGCGGGGCGCCCGCTGGTCCTGGGGCGGCAGCCCCGGGCCCACCCTTGAACCCCTTGAAGTCGCCGCCCAGTACGAGGGCGACGTCGGCGGTGCGCAGTGTCGAGTCGGCCCGCAGCTCGGCGCCCCCCTCGAGGGCGTCGCCGATGATCCTCGCCTTCGACTCGTCGCCCGTGCCGTAGCGAACGATCGTGCGCGGGTAGTCGGCGGGCGGGGCGTCGCCGGTGCTCACCACCTGGAAGCCGACGGTCTTCAGGGCGTCGCCGACGCCTCGGGCCGTCCCCCTCGGGGCGTCGCCATTGAGGACCTGTACGCGCACGTCGCTCAGCCTCGCCCCCTGGCCTCCGCCAAGCGCGGTCGTGGGCGTGGGGGCGACGGTGGTCGGAGCGGCGCCGGCGGGAGGGCCTACGGGCGCCAGGCCGTTGATCTTGGCGATCTCGTCCGTGGCCTCGTCCTGCTCGAGGACGAGGACCTCCTGCCCCTCGATGCGTTGCGGCGTGGTGGGGAGGACGAGGGTCTCCACCGACTCGGGGTCGACCGAGCGGAAGCGCCGGGCGACGTTGGTGATGTCGGAGGTCGACATGGTGGCGTCGACGGTGAGGTTGCGGACGCCGATGCCGATGAGGCGGTTCAGGGTGAGCGGGTTGCCGACGCCCGTCCTGACCGCCTTCTTCATCACCTTGCGGACGAAGTCCTGCTGACGCTCGATGCGTCCGAGGTCGCCGCGGGGATCGGCCACCCACTTGCCGTCGATGAGGCTCTCGAAGTTGCGGCTGCGGACGTAGGCCAAGGCCTCGCTGCCGTCGAGGTCGACGCAGCCGGTTCGGGGGACGTCGAGCCCGCTCGTGAAGTCGCGCGCCCAGTGGGACAGGTAGACCGTGACGCCGCCGACCGCGTCGACGATCTCCTTGAACCCGACGAAGTCGACTTCGGCGTAGTGGTTCACCTGGATGCCGAGGTTCACGAGGGTGGTGATCAGGCGCTCCGGCCCGCCGGTGGCGAAGGCGGTGTTGACCCGGTCGGATTCGGGCGTGCCGGCGATCGGGACGTACAGGTCTCGAGGGATGGAAAGGATGGCGGCCCGGCGCTGCCGGGGATCGACGTGCAGCACCATGATCGTGTCGCTGCGCTGGCCCTCGACCTGGTCCTTGCCGGCCTGCGCCGCCTCCTCACCGGTGAGGCGCTCGCGGCTGTCGGACCCCACGAGGAGCACGTTCATGACCTCGCCGGGCACGTCGTCGGCCAGGCCGGGGACGTCGAGCCGGTTGATCTGGTCGAGGCGCCACTGGAAGTAGGCGTAGACGCCCCCCACGAGGAGGTTGGTGAAGATCAGGAGGATCGTCGTCCCGATGATCGTGCGCCTCCGCCTCCGCCGCTGGCGCCGGATCTTGGCTCGGTCGACCTGGCTGCCGGGGGGGCGCCGACCGGCGGGGCCCGTGGTGGTGGGACGCGGTCGGCCGCTCGGCGGCAGTGGGGGGGCCGGTTCGAAGAACCCCTCGCCCCGGCTGGGCTGACTGGGGCGGACCGTCCCGGCCGCTGTCCGCGCCGCGCCCGCCCGGGGGGCGGCCACACGCGGCGCCCCACGTGGCTGGGGCTGGGCGGGGGGCGGCGCTTCGTCGGTGGACGGCTCGGCCGGTGCGGCGGGC
>DASZJY010000429.1:0-5242 GCA_035947635.1 Acidimicrobiales bacterium
CCCGAGACCTCCCGCAGCACGTCCTCGTCGGGGACGCCCCGCTCGAGGAGATAGTTCGCCGAGGCCGTGGCTTCGGTGAAGCGGTCGCCCGGCTGCCCACCGCCGGTGACGACGATCACCGGCGCCAGATTCCGCCGGTACAGGCTGAGGGCGTGGTCGAGCCGGGCCCGCAGGACGGCCGAGGGCTTGCCGTTGAACTGGGCGGCACCGAGGACGACGATGGCCTCGGCGGGTCGGGCCTCGTCGCGGTGGGCGGCCCGCCACACCTGGACGAACGTCACGCTCAGGTACACCCCCACGACCGCCACCAGCCCGGCGACCACCTTCAAGGCCAGCCTGGTGCGCGGCTTCACCACGAGGGCCATGTCAGCGGGGCGACGGATGGCCCGCGGCCAGACGGTCCCTGGCGGCTCGCAACCGCTCCAGCGTGCGCTCCCGCCCGAGCACATGCAAGGATTCGAAGAGGGGCGGGCCGACGGTGCGCCCGGTCACCGCGACTCGCACGGGCGCCTGCGCCTTGGAGAGCTTGAGGCCGTGCCCCTCGGCCACTGTCACCATCGCCTCGTGCAGCGCGGTCGGGTCCCAGTGGCACTCTTCGAAGGCGGCGATGGCATCGTCGAGGACGACGGCCGCCGCCGGCACCCTGGCCACGCCCTTCTCCCAGGCGTCGTCCTCGACGTTGGGCGCCTCGAGGAACAAGAAGTCGACCATCTGGGGCACCTCGCCGAGCGTCCGCACCCGCGCCTGTACGAGCGGTGCCACCGCCTCGAAGGCGGCGGGATCGAGGTTCTCGGGTGGCCAGGGGGCATCGTCCATCAGCCAGGGAAGCGACTCCCGGACGAAGGTGGCGACCGGCAGGGCGCGCAGGTACTCGGCGTTGATGTGGTCGAGCTTCTGACGGTCGAAGAAGGCTGGCGACTTGTTCACCGCCTCGAGCTCGAACTCGGCGACCATCTCCTCGATGGGCACGATCTCCCGATCGCCCGACGGCGCCCACCCCAGGAGGGCGAGGTAGTTGCGCATAGCCTCGGGGAGGTACCCCTTCTCGCGGTACTCCTCCACCGCCACGGCGTGGCGGCGCTTGGAGAGCTTGCGCCGCTGCTCGTCGACCAGCAATGGCAGGTGGGCGAACACGGGGTCGTCGGCGTGCCCGAGGGCCCGGCGCACGAGGAGGGCCTTCGGGGTCGAGGCGAGAAGGTCCTCTCCCCGGACGACGTGGGTGATCCCCATGTCGGCGTCGTCGACTGCGTTGGCGAGGAGGAACGTCGGCGTGGTGTCGGCCCGCACGACGACGAAGTCCTCGAGGGACGCGTGGTCGAAGCGGACCTCGCCGCGGACGATGTCGTGCACCACCGTCTCGCCGTCGTCGGGCGTGCGCAGCCGCAGCGCGGTGCTCGGCCCGATGCTCAGGCCGCGGTCGCGGCAGTAGCCGTCGTAGCCGGAGGTGGGGCTGCCGGCCCGGGCGACAACCGTCTCACGCGTGCAGTCGCACCAGTAGGTGAGCCCCTCGGCCGTCAGCTGGGCGGCCGCCTCGCGGTAGAGGTGGAGTCGCTGGGACTGGCGCACGACCTCGCCGTCCCAGTCGAGCGCCAGCCAGCGGAGGGTCCGCTCGATGCCCTCGACCAGCTCGTCGCGGGAGCGGGCAGGGTCGGTGTCCTCGATGCGAAGCGCCATCGTGCCCCCGTGGTGGCGGGCGAACATCCAGTTGAAGAGCGCGACCCTCGCGCTGCCGACGTGCAGGAAACCCGTCGGCGAGGGAGCGAAGCGGACGTGGGGCGCGGGCACCAGAACTCGGAGGCTACCGGCGGTGGATACCGGTACCCTCGCCATTCGTGGCCAAGAGCGTCCTGACCGCCCAGTCCGAGAACTACCCCCAGTGGTACCAGGACGTCGTCGCCAAGGCCGAGCTGGCCGACAACGGGCCCGTTCGGGGAACCATGGTCATCCGTCCCTACGGGTACGCCATCTGGGAGCGCATGCAGCGCGAGCTCGACGACCGCATCAAGGCGGCGGGCGCCCGCAACGCCTACTTCCCCCTGTTCATCCCCGAGTCGTACCTGCGCAAGGAGGCCCAGCACGTCGAGGGGTTCAGCCCCGAGCTGGCCGTCGTCACCCACGGCGGGGGCAAGGAGCTCGAGGAGCCGGCGGTGGTCCGCCCCACCAGCGAGACCATCATCAACGTCTTCTTCGCCAAGTGGGTGCAGAGCCACCGCGACCTGCCGCTGCTCATCAACCAGTGGGCCAACGTGGTGCGTTGGGAGCTGCGTCCTCGCGTCTTCCTGCGCACCACCGAGTTCCTCTGGCAGGAGGGCCACACCGCCCACGCGTCGCGGGAGGACGCCCGCGCCTACGCCGTGCGCATCCTCCGGGAGGTCTACGAGGACTTCGCCCTCAACGTGCTCGGTCTGCCTGTGCTCGTCGGGCGCAAGACCGAGCGGGAGCGCTTCGCCGGGGCCGACGCCACCTACACCATCGAGGGGATGATGGGCGACGGCAAGGCGCTGCAGATGGGCACCAGCCACGAGCTCGGGCAGAACTTCTCCCGCGCCTTCGGCATCCAGTTCCAGGACGACACCGGCGGGTCGGAGCATGCCTGGCAGACCTCGTGGGGCGTCTCCACCCGCCTGGTCGGTGCCCTCGTCATGGGCCACGGCGACGACGCCGGCCTCCGCCTGCCGCCCAACCTGGCGCCCACCCAGGTGATGGTGGTGCTCGTGCGAGCCGAGGACGGGGCGGCCGAGGCGGCCGCCACTCTGGTCGCCGACCTACGCCGGGCCGGCGCGCGGGTCGAGCTCGACGAGCGGGTGGACACGTCGTTCGGGCGGCGGGCGGTGGAGTGGGAGCTCAAGGGAGTGCCGGTGCGCGTGGAAGTCGGTCCCCGCGACCTGGCCGAGGGCAACGCCGTCGTGGTCAGGCGGGACACCGGGGCCAAGGATGCCGTCGCCATCGGCACCGCCGTCGACCGGGTCGTCACCGTCCTCGGCGAGGTGCAGGCCGCCCTGCACGCCGAGGCCCTCGACCGGCGGGACGCCCGCACGGTCGAGGCGATGTCGGTCGACGAGGCGCGGGAGGCGGCCCAGTCGGGCTTCGCCCGGGTGCCCTGGGAGAGGGTGGGCGAGGAAGGGGAGGACGCCCTGGCCGACAGCGGCATCTCCGTCCGCTGCCTGCAGCGCCCCGACGGCGGGCTGCCCGAGTCGTCCTCAGAGGCCGGCCTGGTGGCCACCGTGGGCAAGGCCTACTGAGCGCGTCTGGCCGTTCTGGCACGCTCAGAGCGCGAAAGAGCGCTCTTTTCCTGACCCAATGCGGGGACCGGGGTGGCTAGCGGGAGCGGAGCTTGGCCAGGAGGCGGAGCAGCTCGAGGTAGAGCCACACCAGGGTGACGAGCAGGCCGAAGGCGCCGTACCACTCCATGTACTTGGGAGCGCCGGCAGCGGCGCCCCGCTCGATGAAGTCGAAGTCGAGCACGAGGTTGAGGGCGGCGATGACGACCACGACGAGGCTGAACAGGATCCCGATGGGCCCGGCGTCGTGGATGAAGGGGATGTCGGCGCCGAACAGGCGCAGCACAAGGCTGGCCACGTAGACCAGCACCACCGCGCCGGTGGCGGCAAAGATGCCCATCCGCAGGTTCTCGGTGACCTCGATGATCCGCGAGGCGTAGAGGAACAGCAGCAGGGCGAACACCCCGACGGTGAGGCCCACCGCCTGCAGCACGATGCCGTCGAACTCGAACTCGTAGAGGTGGGAGATGGCCCCGAGGAGGAGCCCCTCGGCGATGGCATAGACAGGGGCGGTGAACCGGGCCAGTTTGGGCTTGAAGATCGTGAGGATGGCGATCCCGAGGCCGACGATCATCACGGGGAACACCCAGGCCGGGACCCTCACCCGTTCGGGGCTGACGTCGACCGAGGCCCAACCGAACCACCCCGCCGCAAGCACCAGCATGAGCAGGACGGCCGAGGCGCTGACCACTCCCCCGACCGTCATGGTGTCGACGCTGGTGACCCGGGGCGGGGCAGGCGTCCACGGCGAGACCCGGTCGTCGACGGGAGGACGGTCGAGGGTGCCGGTCGCCGTGGCCTGGCGACCCTGCTGCTCCTCGATCTGGCGGTCGAAGACCTTGTCGTTCAGGGCCGGGTTGCTGGTGCGCATGGGGTGAGCGTACCGGCCGGCTAGCCGGACCGGGCGGCGGCCAAGTGGTCGAGAAGCAGTCGGTTGAGCTCCTCGGGGGCCTCCTCGGGGACCCAGTGGCTGACGCCCTCGAGCACCTCGTAGCGGAAGGGCCCGGTGACGTGGTCGGCGCAGCGGTCCGCTGCCTCCCGGCCGATGGCGGGTTCGTCGGTGCTCCACACGAACAGCGTGGGAGTGGTGACGGGCTGGAGGTTGAGCACGACGAGGGGGTCGATCGCCCGGTACCAGTTGAGGGCGGCGGTCAGCGCGCCGGGCTCGAGCAGGCGGGCGACGTAGCGCTCCATCGACTCCCGGTCGGTGTAGCCGGTGTTGGCGAAGAGCGCCCGCAGGCCGGCGCCCTCCTCGGCGAGCATCAGGCGCTCGGGCATCTCGGGAGCGCGGAAGAAGGCGATGTAGCTCGACCGGGCCAGCTGGTCGCCGGTGGGGGACGCCATCGCTTCGGCCATCGCCATGGGGTGGGGCACCGACACTGCCGTGAGGGAGCGGAGCCGGTCGGGGTAGCGCCCCGCCAGCTGCCAGGCCACCACGGCGCCGAAGTCGTGCCCGACCGCGTGGAACCGGTGACCTCCCAGCCAGTCGGCCATGGCCAGGGCGTCGGCGGCCAGGTGGTCGGCCCGGTACCGCTCGGTCTCCTCCGGTCGGGCGCGCGGCGAGTACCCCCGCTGGTCGGGCGCCACCGCCCGGTAGCCGGCGCTCCCGAGGGCCGCGAGCTGCCACCGCCACTGCCAGGACGACTGGGGGAAGCCGTGCAGCAGCAGCACGAGCTCGCCGTCGGGAGGACCGGAGACGAGGGCGTCGAACACCTCCTCACCGACAGGGATGTCGATGCGCGCGAAGCCCGGCGGGTCGCCTTGACCGTCGCGCCCTGAGACGGTCAAACCCCGAGGAGTGAGCGCCAGTCCGAGAGGCGCTGCGCCACCTGGGCGGGCGTGAGACGGAGTGTGGCCTCGGGCACCAGGTCGGTGATGGCGCGCTGGTCCCAGTAGTGGTGGGCGGCGCCGGCGAAGTAGTGCTTGCGGAGCTCGACCAGTTCGGCCGGAGGCTCGTCGTC
>DASZJY010000430.1:0-3949 GCA_035947635.1 Acidimicrobiales bacterium
GCTACGAGTTGGCGCTGAGCAGCGGGCACACGCTGAAACAGATCGCCAGCGACGGCGGCCTGCTGCCCGGGGTGGTCCCCCGCAACACCGTTGCGATCTGGCCTGGGGAGCGAGTGGAAGTGGTCGTCGACTTCTCTCAGGTCCCCCTCGGATCGCAGGTCGTGCTGCGGAACCTGCTCGGATCCGGGCGCACCGCCGACGTCATGCGCTTCGACGTCGTTCGCCGGGAAACAGACTCCTCTCGGGTGCCCAGACGGCTGCGGCCGCTGGAGCGGCTGGCGGAAGCGTCAGCTGCCATCACCAGGGACTTCAGCTTCGACATCATCGGGATGCCCCTGGCGTGGTCGATCAACGGCCGAGTGTTCGACGAGAACCGGGTTGACGCCGACCCGGCGCTGGGGTCGACGGAGATCTGGCGTCTCACCACCCCGACGACGATGAACCACCCGGTGCACCTACATCTGGTCATGTTCCAGGTACTCGACCGCAACGGGTGGCCCCCCGACGCTGCCGAGTCGGGGTGGAAGGACACGGTGATCGTCAACTATGGCGAGGTCGTGCGGGTGATCGCCCGGTTCGAGGACTACACCGGTCGCTACGTGTTCCATTGCCACAACCTGGAGCACGAGGACCACATGATGATGGCCCAGTTCGAGGTTAGGGACCCGACTTCCGGGTCACGCGCGGATGCCGTCACAGGCGGTGTACACGTCGGCGGCGGCCACACAGGCGGCGGACACAGCGGCGGCGGACACAGCGGCGGCGGACACAGCGGTCATTGACACCGCCCTTCGGGTGGCGATCGGGGGTCGCGATCCGCGCAAGGTGAGGTCGGTGCGGCTACGAGAAGCCCAGCGCCGCCGCAGCCGCGCTCATGCGTTGGTCGTAGGTCACGACCGCGCGGATGTCGGCGCCAGCAGCTGGGCCGACGCGAGGTGGATGGCGTCCTGCTCTCCACGACCGATCCAGGTTGGATCGTCGCTGCGCTGTCGAGAAGCGCTGAGTCCAAATTGACCTGATGCAGGCGAGCGAGCTGCCGTCGCACGTTGGCGATGGCCCTCGCCCGGCGGCGGCGGAGCATCGGGACGCGCCCCAAGGAGCTCCGTCCCGCTTGGGCTCTACGGCCGACGCTTGTGAGCGGCTACGCGCTGCGGAGGTGCTTCACACGACGAGTTGTAGGAGGTCCCTTCCGGCGATCACCTCGCCGTCGAAGTCGCCCGCCGCCCCCTTGACCCAGTGCTCGTCGGGCAGCTCGTCGTCGCCCGGGATGAAATGGGTGAGCACGAGCCGGCCGACGCCCGCCCGGGCGGCGATGGCGCCGACCTTCCGGAGCGGCGTGTGGGAGTTCAAGAGGTGCTTGCGCCGCTGCTCGGCCTCCCAGTCGTCGTCGTCGGGGCGGCGGTCGGGAGCGTCGTCGAACACCTCGTGCACGAGGATGTCGGCTCCCCGGGCGAGAGCCACGAGGTTCTCCGACGGCGCAGTGTCGCCCGAGACGACGATCGAGCCGGCGCCGGTGTCGAAGCGGAACGCGAAGGAGGGGAACACGGGGGCGTGAGGCACGAGGACGGCGGTCACCCGCACGTCGTCGTCCTCGGTGACGAGGACCGGGCTCATGGGCGGCGCCACCGCGTCGGGCGCGGCGGCCCCCAGCCCAGCGGGCAGAGGGATCTCGTGGGGAACGACCAGGGTGGTCAGGTCGGTGCGCCCCGAGTCCCGCATGCGGATGTTGATGTCGAAGGCGTGGGCCTGGAACTGGTAGCGGGTGACGTCGACGATGCCGGGCGTCGGGTTCTCGGGGTTGATGAGGGGGATGTCGACCTCGCCGGGCGCCTCGGCCGGCAGCGCGCACATTGGGCCCGCCGAGCCCGGCCCCCACACCTGAACAGGCGGGCTGTGCTGGAGGATGGGCCAGCCCAGGAGGAAGACGTTGAAGTAGTCGCAGTCGTGGTCGGAGTGCAGGTGGGTGAGGAAGACCTGGTGGAGCGACGAGAGGAGACGGGCCCGCCGCAGCTGGCGGGTGACGTCGCTGCCGCAGTCGACCAGGTAGACCCGGCCGCCGACGACCACCGCCTGGGCGATGCCGGCACGGGTCGGTGACGGCAGGGGGCCGCCGGCCGTCCCCAGCAGCACCAGCCTGGTGGCGTCCCGGTCAGCCATGTCCGGCCTTCACCGCCGCCGGCGCCACCGGGAGCTCGGAGAGTCGCAACCCCGGGTCGGCGGCGACGGCGGCCAGGAGCCGCTCGAGGCCCGACCCCAGGTCCTGCATCGTCGCCTCGTCGTAGAAGTCGAGCTTGTAGCTGAGATGGCCCCACATCTGACTTCCGTCGTCCATGAACGTCAGGCTCAGGGGTTGGAGCTGCCCCCGGAAGAAGATGTCGTCGACCGCCTTGTCGGAGCCAGGGCGCTCGACGACACCGGACCCCGGCGCCCAGTGGTCGTGGGCGGCGTGGAAGTACAAGAGCTCGATGGGGATGACGGACGCCGTGCGGACGTAGTCGCCCATCCGGGGGAAGTCGGGGAACAGGGTGTCGCGGACCTTCATGAACGGGATGTCCTGGTGCTCGAAGAGCCCCAACACGGTGTCCCTCACCCGGTCCACCACCTCGGCGAAGGTCGGGTCGCCGGAGAGGTCGGTGCGCATACGGGCGACGCCGGCGAACATGCCGATGACGCCCTCGCACTCGTTGCGCTGGCGACCGCTGAGCGTCGTGCTGAGCACGATGTCGGTGAGCCCGCCGTAGCGGCTGAGCAGCACCTTGACGGCGGCGGCGATCACCACGAAGGGCGTGGCTCGGGCCGACCGGGCGAGGGCCAGCAAGCGGCCGTAGAGGTCGGGAGGGACGGCGACGGTGAGCTTGGCGATGCGCCGGCTCGGCGTGCTCGGCACGTGGTCGAAGGGCACGGCCGGGCCCATCGGCATCCCCGTCAGCACCTTGCGCCAGTACTCGTACTGCTCGGCCAGCCGCTCGTCGGTGAGCCACGCCCGCTGCCACATGGCGAAGTCGGCGTACTGCACCTGGAGGGGCGACAGCTCAGGCGCCCGGCCATCGGCCAGATCCTCGTAGGCGGTGGCCACCTCGCCGAGGAAGATGTAGGCCGACGTCATGTCGACGACGAGGTGGTCGAACGTCACGACCAGCTGGCTCTGGCCGTCGGTGAGCGAGATCAGCTGGGCGCGGAACAGCGGTGGAGCGGCGAGGTCGAAGGCGGTGGCGTCCTGCTCGGCGATCCGCCGGCGCAGCTCGGCGTCGGCCTCCCCGGCCGCCGCCGCAGTGATCTCGGAGAGGGTCAGCTCCACCTCCACCGTCGGCACGACGAACTGGCAGGGACCGTCGGCGTCGACGGCGAAGCCAGTGCGCAGGGTCTCGTGGCGGTCGGCCATGTACTCGATGGCGCGCCGGAGGGCCCCCGGGTCCACCGGCTCGGAGAACCGGTGGAGGGCGGTCACGTTGTACAGCCCGGCCGGCTCGGCCTCGAGCTCGAGTCGCAGCATCTGCTCCTGGGCCAGCGAGAGGGGGAGACGGTCTCCCGGCCGGCGGGGCTGCGGCACCAAAGGCGGCGCCGACGCTGCCCGCTCGGTCCGGGCGTCGACCAGCTCGGCCATGCCCGCGACGGTCGGGCGCTCGAAGATGGCTTGCAGGGGGAGGTCGGTGGCAAACGCCTCCCGTGCTCGGGCGATCACCTGGGTGGCCAGCAGCGAGTGGCCGCCCAGCTCGAAGAAGTCGTCCTCCGCCCCGATCTCGTCGATGCCCAGGACCTGCGACCAGATCGACGCCAGCACCGTCTCCGTCGGCGTCCGGGGCGCCACCCACTCCGCCGCCAGCTGCGGGCGGGCGTGCGGGGGCGCCGGCAGCGCGGCCCGGTCGATCTTGCCGTTGGCCGTGCGGGGGAAGGAGTCGACGCCCACGAAGGCGGTGGGGACCATGTAGGGCGGCAGGCGGTCCGAGAG
>DASZJY010000431.1:0-1709 GCA_035947635.1 Acidimicrobiales bacterium
GTCGGTCGTGCGGCGCGGATCGTTGGTGCTCACGGTGTCCACGGGAGGGCGGAGCCCGGCGGTGGCCCGCTGGCTCCGGGAGCGGCTGGAGGCCCAGTTCGGGCCCGAGTACGAGTCGCTGCTCGACCTCGTCGCCGACCAACGGGCCGCGATCAAGGCCGGCGGGGGCAGCCCCACGGACGTCGACTGGCAGAAAGCTCTCGACTCCGACATGCTCGACCTGATACGCACCGGTGACCTCGATTCGGCAAGGGAGCGGCTCGAGACGTGTCTGTCGTCGTCGTCGGACTGAGCCACCGCACCGTCCCGCTCGATCTGCTCGAGCGGATGTCGGTCGCCGACTCCCAGCTGCCGAAGGCTCTGGCCAACCTCACCAAGCGGAGGTTCGTCAGCGAGGGAGTCGTCCTGTCCACGTGCCACCGCGTCGAGGCGTACGTGGTGGCCGAGCGCTTCCACGGGGCGGCCCAGGACGTGCGCAACTTCCTGTCCGAGCTGGGCTTCGTGGCGCCCGAGGAGTTCAGCGACCGTCTCTACACGTACGTCGACGAGGCCGCCGCCGCCCACCTCTTCGCCGTCTCGGCCGGGCTCGACTCGGTGGTGCTCGGCGAGAGCCAGATCCTGGGCCAGGTCCGCGACGCCTGGGAGCGGGCGCGCGCCGAGGGGGCCGCCGCCTCCCGCCTCTCCGCCCTGTTCCGCCACGCGGTCGAGGCGGGCAAGCGGGCGCGCACCGAGACGGCCATCGGCCGGGGCATCACGTCGCTGGCCCACGCCGCCGTGGCCATGGCCACCGAGCACCTCGGGGCGCTCGAAGGCCGGCGCGTGGTGGTCCTGGGAGCGGGCGAGATGGGCGAGGGCATGGCATCCGCCCTCTCGGGGGCCCGGGCCGGAGGCGGCGAGCTGGTGCTCGTCAACCGCACATGGGACCGGGCGTCGGCGCTGGCCGAGCGGGTGGGCGGGCGCCCGGTGCCGTTCGAGGAATTGCCCCGGGAGCTGGCCCGAGCCGACCTGCTGCTGTCCTCCACCGGTGCTCCCGGTGTGGTGGTGGAGGAGTCCGACCTGGCCGCCGCGACGGTCGACCGTCCCGACCGGCCCCTGCTCGTCATCGACCTGGGAATGCCCCGCAACGTCGCTCCCGGCGTGGGCGACCTGCCGTCGGTCACGCTGCTCGACCTGGGCGACCTGCGGGCGTTCGTCGACTCTGGCCTCGACGAGCGGCGCAAGGAGGTCGCCCGGGTCCGCACCGTCCTCGCCGACGAGCTCTCGCGCTACACCGCCGACGCCGCCGCCCGCGAGGTGGCGCCCACGGTCACCGCGCTGCGCCAGCACGCCGAGGCGCTGCGGGCCGGCGAGCTCGAGCGCCACCGCGCCCGCTTGTCCGGGCTCGACGAGCGCGAGCAGGAGGCGGTGGACGCCCTCACCAAGGCCATCGTGGCCAAGCTCCTCCACGAGCCGACCGTGCGGCTCAAGGACGCCGCCGCCTCTCCCCGCGGCGAGCGCCTCTCCAGCGCCATCCGAGATCTCTTTCTCTAGTTTCGCCTGGCAACCAGAGGTTGCTCGGGGGACCGCCCTCCGCCGCCTCCTCTTGGCCCGCAGCCGGGCGCCTTCGGCGCCGAAGCGGCCGCCGGCATTTAGAGTCGGAGCATGTCCAGCCCGTTGCGGGCCGCTACCCGTAAGAGCACGCTCGCCCGAACGCAGACCTCCTCGGTCGG
>DASZJY010000432.1:0-2420 GCA_035947635.1 Acidimicrobiales bacterium
CGCCCTTGCCGCCGCCGCGCGCGTCGCGGCGGGCGACGACCGGGTCGAGCAGGTGGTGGTGATGACGCCCGACAAGGACCTGGCCCAGGTGGTCAGCGGGGCGAGGGTCGTGCAGGTCGACCGGCGGGCCAAGACCGTCACCGACGAGGACGGCGTCATCGCCCGCTACGGCGTGCCGCCGGCGTCGATCCCCGACTGGCTGGCCCTCGTGGGCGACTCTGCCGACGGCTTTCCCGGCCTCCCCGGGTGGGGCAAGGTGGCGGCCAGCACCGTCCTCGCCCGTTACGGGCACCTGGAGGACATCCCTGTCGACGGGAGCCGCTGGGACGTCCGGGTGCGGGGCCAGCTCCGGCTGGCCGAGACCCTCGTCGAGCAGCTCGACCTGGTGCTCCTGTTCCGAGACCTCGCCACCCTCCGCGCCGACGCCGAGGTGCTCGACCGCGTCGACGACCTCCATTGGACCGGGCCAACGCCCGCCCTGGAGGCCATGGCCAAGGAGCTGCGGGCCTGGCGGCTGCCCGAACGGGCCCACGCCCTCGCCGACGCCCGGGCGGCAGGGGCAGCCGGGGCCGCCGGGGAGGCCGGGGACCACGCCGACGGGCTCCGGTAGCCTCGCGGCCCGGATGGAGCGGAGCATGAGCGACCGCCTCGACGACCTGCGCCGGCGCAGGGAGGAGGCCTACCACGCCGGCTCGGAGCAGGCCGTCGCCCGCCAGCACGAGCGGGGCAAGATGACGGCGCGCGAGCGGGTGCTCTATCTCCTCGACGAGGGCAGCTTCGTGGAGACCGACCTCCTTGCCCGCCACCGGGCCGACGGTGTCGGCCTCGACGAGCGGCCCTACACCGACGGCGTGGTCACCGGCTGGGGGACGGTCGACGGGCGGCAGGTCTTCGTCTTCTCCCAGGACTTCACCGTGTTCGGCGGCTCGCTCGGCGAGGTCTTCGCCGAGAAGGTGCACAAGGTCATGGACATGGCCCGCCGCGTCGGGGCGCCGTTCGTCGGGCTCAACGACGGTGCCGGCGCCCGCATCCAGGAGGGCGTCGTCTCGCTCGTCTCCTACGGCGAGATCTTCCGGCGCAACGCCAACGCCTCGGGTGTGATCCCTCAGATCAGCGTGGTGATGGGCCCGTGCGCGGGCGGTGCCGTGTACAGCCCGGCGCTCACCGACTTCGTGTTCATGGTCGACCAGACGTCGTACATGTTCATCACCGGCCCCGACGTGGTGCGCACGGTGACGGGCGAGGACGTCAGCCTCGAGGAGCTGGGCGGGGCGATGACCCACGCAACCCGCTCGGGCGCCGCCCACTTCGTGAGCCCCGACGACAAGGCGTGCCTCGACGACGTTCGCCGCCTGCTCGCGTACCTCCCCCAGAGCAACCGCGAGGAGCCCCCCTGGGTGCAGCCCAGCGACGACCCCAACCGCCTGGCGCCCGAGCTGGCCACCGTGATCCCCGAGAACCCCACCAAGCCGTACGACATGCTCAAGGTGATCGGGGCGGTCGTCGACGACGGCGACTTCGACGAGTACTCGTCCCTCTGGGCCCGGAACCTGGTCTGCGGCTTCGCCCGCATCGACGGTCACCCGGTGGGCATCGTCGCCAACCAACCTCAGGTGCTGGCGGGCGTGCTCGACATCGACTCGTCGGAGAAGGGCGCCCGGTTCGTGCGCACCTGCGACGCCTTCAACATCCCCCTCGTCACGTTCGTCGACGTCCCTGGGTTCCTGCCCGGCACCAACCAGGAGCACGGAGGGATCATCCGCCACGGGGCCAAGCTGCTGTACGCGTTCTGCGAGGCCACCGTCCCTCGCATCCAGGTCGTCACCCGCAAGGCCTACGGCGGCGCCTA
Source organism: Acidimicrobiales bacterium (assembly GCA_035947635.1). Classification (GTDB taxonomy): domain Bacteria; phylum Actinomycetota; class Acidimicrobiia; order Acidimicrobiales; family AC-14; genus DASZJY01. Next base: position 1,850 of record DASZJY010000432.1, read on the forward strand.
CGTGGTGATGAACTCGAAGTCGATCGGTGCCGACCTGGCCTTCGCCTGGCCCACCGCCGAGCTGGCGGTGATGGGGCCGCAGGGGGCGGTCGAGATCATCCACCGCCGCGAGCTGGAGCAGGCGGACGACGCCGACGCCCGCCGGACCGAGCTCGTCGCCGAGTACGCCGAGCGCCACGCCAACCCGTACCTGGCGGCCGAGCGGGGCTACGTGGACGATGTGATCGAGCCGGCGATGACCCGGCCCCTCCTGGCCAAGGGGCTGGCCATGTTGCGCTCCAAGCGGGAGGAGCTGCCCCTCCGCAAGCATGGCAACGTCCCCCTCTGAGGGCGACCGCCCGGGCGCCCCGACGCCCGACGAGGTGGCGGCGGTGATGGCCGCCCTGGAGGTCGTCCTCGGCCCCGGCCAGGGAGAGCCGCCCCCGACGCCGGCGTGGCGGTGGTCGGGACGGCGGTGGCAGTCGCCCGAGCGGCGCCGGCGCCAGGCGTGGAGCTGACCACCGTCGCCGACGACGAGGCCGTGCTCCACGACGGCCTCCGCGTCGTGCGCCACGGTGGGCTGGCGCCCGAC
>DASZJY010000433.1:0-3248 GCA_035947635.1 Acidimicrobiales bacterium
CTCACGCCCAAGGAGTTCTGGGCCCGCTGCGCCTCGTCGCCGACGCTGCCCGAGACCGCCGCCCCCTCGCCCGGGGCGTTCGGGCAGGCGTTCCGGCGAGCTGGCGAGCGAGCCGCCGACGGCGTCGTGTGCGTGAACATCTCGTCGAAGCTCTCCGCCACCATCCAGGCGGCCCAGGCCGCCGCTCACGAGGTGGAGGGAGGGGTGCCCGTCCGGATCGTCGACTCGCGGTCGGTCACCATGGGCTTGGGGATGATCGTGCTCGGCACGGCGAGAGCGGGCGCCGCCAGCAACTCGGCCGACGAGGTGGCGGCCGTGGCCGAGGAGCTGTCCGGCCGCACGCGCGTCTACGGCACGCTCGACACCCTCGAGAACCTGAAGAAGGGCGGGCGCATCGGCGGCGCCCAGGCGTTCCTGGGCTCGCTGCTCTCGGTGAAGCCGTCGATCGACGTGCGCGACGGGGCGGTGGAGCCCGGGCCCAAGCTGCGCACGCGGGCCAAGGGCCTGGCGTGGCTGGCCGAACGGGTCGCCGCCGACAAGCCCACCGGCGACGTCGCCATCGTGCACGGTGACGCCCCCGACGTCGACCAGCTCACCGCCCTCCTCGCCGGCAACGTGCCGGCCGAGCGCATCGTGATCGCCGACCTCGGTCCCGTGGTCGGCACCCACGCCGGCCCGCGCACGATCGGCGTCGCCTACCAGGTGGGATAGCTGCCGGACAGCCCACCTGCGGTTGACTCCCGCACGTTTGCGGCAAGCTTCTGCCGGCGGCCGCTGGGCGGCGCCGTAGGCGCCCTCTCCGGTTGACGGCCAAGAAGAGAACGCTGAGGCCGATCCGGCTTCGCCGGGCGGCAGGAGCACGTTGACAAATCGGCGAGCAGGCTCTGCTTGCGAGCCGAACAGCCGCCGGGGAGCGGCGCGTTCCACGCGGTACGTTGCCGAAGTGCCCGAAGTCTCCCGCCATGTCGACGCCGAGGGCGTCCTCGGCGGGCGGTACCGGCTGTTGCGGCGGGTCGCTCGAGGCGGCATGGCCGAAGTGTGGGAGGCCCAGGACGAGGTCCTCGGGCGGCGCGTGGCGGCCAAGGTCCTCTACCAGCACCTCGCCACCGACGGCTCGTTCCGCGAGCGGTTCCGGCGCGAGGCGATCGCCGCCGCCCGCCTCGCCCATCCCAACGTCGTGGCCACCTATGACACCGGCATCGAGGACGACGTCGCCTGGATCGTCATGGAGCTGGTCGAGGGACACACGCTGCGCGAGGAGCTGGCCCAGCGCGGCGCATTGAGCCCGGCCCGCACGGTTCACATCGCCACCCAGGTCGCCGATGCTCTCGACTACGCCCACCGCTCGGGCGTCATCCACCGCGACATCAAGCCCGGCAACATCCTCCTCACCGACGACGATCGGGTGAAGGTCGCCGACTTCGGCATCGCCAAGGCGGCCATCGAGGCGGCTGAGGACGCCTCCGGCGCCGGCATGGCCAGCGACCTGACCCGCAGCGGCGACATCGTCGGCACGGCCAAGTACCTCTCGCCCGAACAGGTCAACGGGGAAGGGGTCGACGGGCGCTCCGACGTCTACGCCCTCGGCGTGGTCATCTACGAGATGCTTTGCGGGCGGGCTCCGTTCTCGGGGGACACAGAGGTGGCCCTCGCCATGCAGCACCTCCAGGCGCCCCCCACGCCGCCCCGCCAGCTGCGGGCCGGCATCCCGCGCTCACTCGAGGCGGTGGTGCTGCGGGCGATGGCCAAGGCCCCGGCCGAGCGCTTCCCCACCGCCGGCCAGCTGCACACGGCGCTCCTGTCCGTCGACCTCCACCCCGACGACGCCGCCCCCGTCGTCGTGCGCGAGGACACGCCGCCGGGCGGCACCCCCCCGACCTTCGCCCAGAGCGAGCGGTCGTGGATGGTGCCCACGCTGGTGATCGTGGTCCTGGCCGTCACCCTCGGCGTCGTGGGTGTGCTGTTCGCCCGCTCCGACACCGGCCAGCGTTTGCTGAACGACGCCCAGCCCGAGACCGAGAACGGCCCCCGGACGCTCGCCGTCACCCACGCCGCCTTCGACCCGCAGGGGGACGGCCACGAGCACGACGGCGACCTCCCCCGGATCACCGACGGCGACGTGGCGAGCGTGTGGGAGACCGAGCGCTACAGCAGCCGCCAGTTCGGGGGCCTCAAGAGCGGCGTGGGGGTGATCCTGCAGCTCGACGGCACCCAGCGCCTCGGCCAGCTGGAGCTGAGCTCGCCCAGCCGGGGGTGGAGCGCCCAGGTCTACGTGGCGGACGGGCCCAAGAGCGCGGTACCGCCCGCCGAGTGGGGTGAAGCCGCCGCCTCGAGAACCGGGATCGACGGCGACACGCGCTTCGACCTCAACGGTCGACAAGGCGCGGCCGTGCTGGTGTGGATCACCGACCTCGGCGACGCCAACGCGGTGTCGGTGGGCGAGGTCCGCCTCCTCGCCTGAGGTCGTGAGCGCCGACGGGCCCGCCGACCTTCGCAGCGACGACGAGCTGGTGACGGCCGGCCGGGCCGGTGACGTGCCGGCGATCGACGTCCTCCTGCGTCGCCACTATCCGCGCCTCCGGGCCCTGTGCCGCCGGCTCACCGGCGACGGCCATGACGCCGACGACGCCTGCCAGGAGGCCCTCGTGGCCCTCGTACGGGGCCTACCCCGCTTCGACGGGCGCTCGGCCTTCGCGACCTGGGCGTACCGGGTGACGACCAACACGTGCCTCGACGAGTTGCGCCGACGCCGGCGGCGACCTCCCCTGCGGCCCAGAGACGACGAGGCTGGCGCGCCGGCGGACGGGGCCGCCCCCCCGTCCGCTCCCGACGTGGGGGACCGGGTGGCGGCGCGCCTCGACGTGGACGCCGCCCTCGCCCGGCTCGCGCCCGAGTTCCGGACGGCGGTGGTGCTGCGTGACCTCTGCCAGCTCTCCTATGACGAGATCGCCGAGGTCCTCGACGTGCCCGTGGGCACCGTCCGCTCCCGGATCGCCCGGGGCCGGGCCGCCCTTCTCCCCTTCGTCACCGGGAACCCCGTGACCGGCACCGAGCGTCGAACACCGTGAGCATGCCGTCGCACCCCGAGTTCGAGGACCTCAGCGCCTACCACGACGGGGAGGCCCCAGAGTGGGCCTCCCACGTGGCCGCGTGCACCGAGTGCCGTGCCCGCCTCGACGAGTTGGCGACCCTGAGCGCCGCCGTCGCCCGCCCTCCGGAAGGGCCGCCGGCAGCCGGCGACCCGGTCG
>DASZJY010000434.1:0-3345 GCA_035947635.1 Acidimicrobiales bacterium
GTCGGACGAGAACCCGCCGAAGACGACTGAGTGGGCCGCGCCCAGGCGGGCGCAGGCCAGCATGGCCACTGGGAGCTCCGGGATCATGGGCAGGTAGATGTTGACCCGGTCGCCGGCGGCGACGCCCAGGCCCTTCAGGACGTTGGCGAACCGGGCCACCTCCGACCGCAGGTCGGCGTAGGTGATCGTGCGACGGTCGCCCGGCTCGCCCTCCCAGTGGTAGGCGACCCGGTCGCCGTGGCCGGCCGCGACGTGGCGGTCGAGACAGTTGTGGGCGGCGTTGAGCTTCCCGCCCACGAACCACTTGGCGAAGGGCAGGTCCCATTCGAGGATCGTGTGCCAGTCCTCGGCCCAGTCGAGCAGGACCGCCGCCTGGCGCGCCCAGAACCCCTGGTAGTCCTGCGCCGCCTCGTCGTACATCGACGTGTCGACGATGAGGGCGTCCTTCTTGAACTCCTCGGAGGGCGGAAAGCTGCGGTCTTCGAGGTAGTAGGCCTCGATGGTCGCCGGGTCGGCCACGGTCTCCCCTTCCGCTCGGGTGCGGACGCGTTGGCGAGCCTACCGGGGCAACCTCCGTGACGTTCGGGGCGCGCTCGAGGTCATCTGAGTGACTGAACGCGCCCGGAACGGGGGGGCTCCTCAGGGACCTGCCACTCCAGGACCCGGAAGGCCCCGAGACCGGCGGGATCGGTGAGGGCGGCGGCCTCGGTGACCCGGCTGCGGGCGGCCAGCGCGGCCAGGTCGCCGCTGGCGGCTCCCGCATCCCAGGCCTGGCGGGCGGCGTCGACGAGGGCGTCCAGGCCGTGGGCGGTCAGGAACTCGGCCTGAGTGCGGTCGCCGACGGGGGGGCGCACCCGTGCCAGCTGGTCGGTGGCGACCTCGCAGGTCACGTCCTGGCGACCCAGGTCGGCGAGGGGATGGCCGCCCCGGCCGTGGGCTCGGTAGGTCCGCACCCACTCCGTCCACGGCCGGCGGGCCATGTTCGGCGTGGTGTCGGCGTAGTCGACGACGACGACCCGGCCCCTCCGCAGGCAGCCGAGAGCGGCTCGCAGCCAGGCGCCGGCGCGGCGCTGGAGGGGGATGCGGGCCTCGTCGGGGACGTCGGGCACCAGGCCGCCGGCCTGGGCGGCCAGGGCGGGGGCGGCGGGGACCAGGACCTCCCCCAGGTCGAGGCCGACGCGGACCTCGTGCCAGACCCCTTCGGTGTGGTGGAGCAGGGCGAAGGGGACGTTGTCGAGGAGCTCGTTGGCCAGAACGACCCCCTCGAACGGCCCGGTCGGAAGCTCTGACAGCGCGGTGAGGAGCGGGCCCGACCCCACCTGCGGGCGGGAGCCCGGGTCGGAGTCGTCGCTCCCCGACGGGCCGAGGACGAACGATGCCGGCTCGAGGGACAGCCGGACCGCCTGCTCGGCGCGCAGGCGCGCCGACTGCTCGACCATCACGTATCGCAGGGCACCGGCGCACTCCGGGGCGGCGGCGAGGACGGCGGCGGCCAGCGTCCCCGCCCCCGCACCGGCCTCGGTCACGACGAAGGGGTCGGGCCGGCGCAGCTCCGCCCACCACTCGTCGAGGGCGTGGGCCACGACCGCTCCGAAGAGCCGCCCGAGCTCGGGGCTGGTGACGAAGTCGCGTTCCCGCCCCGCCCCCCGAGCGCTGGCGTAGAAGCCGTGCTCCGCGTGGTAGAGGGCGAGGTCGACGACCTCGTCGAAGGGCAGCGGCCCGAACCGGCGGGCCCGCTCGGCGACGAGCGACGAGACGTCAGGCGCCATGGCCCGTGCCGCTCAACGGCGGGGGCGGATCAGGGTGCCAGGGCGGCGAGGTCCCCGAAGCGGGCGAAGGCCTGCGGGTAGATGCCGATGACGATGACGACGGCGGCGGTGATGCCGAGGGCGAGCACGAGCGGAGCGGGTACGGCGATGGGTGTGCGGTCGCCGTCGGGTACGGGCGTCATCCACATCTGGCGGGCGACCGCCGCGTAGTAGAAGAGGGCGATCACCGAGTTCACCGCCGCCACCACCCCGAGGATCACCGCCCACGTCGTGCCGGCGTCAAGCACCGCCCGGAACACGAAGATCTTGGCCCACGCTCCCGCCAGTGGTGGGATGCCGGCGAGCGAGAACAGGAAGATCGTCATCAGCACGGTGAGCCCCGGCGCGTACTCGAACAGCCCGCCGTAGGAGGCGATCTCCCCGGAGCGGGTCTTTCGGGCGACCGCGATGACGACGGCGAACACGCCCAGGTTCATCGCCGCGTACACGAGCAGGTACACGATGGAGGCGGTCATCGCGCTGTCGCGCGCGGCGGCGCTGGTGCCGGCGACGGCGAAGGGCACGAGGATGTAGCCGGCCTGGGCGATGGAGGAGTAGGCCAGCATGCGCACGATGTTGGTCTGGCGCAGGGCGATGAGGTTGCCCACCGTCATGGTCAGGGCGGCGAGGGTCCCGAAGAGCGGCCCCCACACGTCGTCCCGCCCGAAGAAGCCGACGTAGACGAGCGAGAAGAGGGCCACGAACCCGCCGGTCTTCGAGGCGACCGACAGGAATGCGGTGACCGGCGTAGGAGCCCCTTCGTAGGTGTCGGGCGCCCAGAAATGGAAGGGGACGGCCGAGACCTTGAAGGCGAAGCCGACGATGATGAAGAAGATCCCGGTGGTGACCAGGGGGTGGTCGGTGATCGAGCCCGACACCCGCTCGCCGATCTCCGTCAGCAACGTGGACCCCGTGTAGCCGAAGATCAGCGACATTCCGTAGAGCATCACCGCCGATGCCAGCACCCCGAGCAGGTAGTACTTGAGCGACGCCTCGTTGCTCTTCACGTCGCGCTTGCGCCATCCGGCGAGGATGTAGGCGGGGATGGACAGCGTCTCGAGGGCGACGAAGATGCTGATCAGGTCGCGCGACGACGCCATCACGACCATGCCGAGGATGGAGCACAGGATCAGGAAATAGAACTCGCCCTCGTAGTAGTCGCCCTCCTCCACGTACCGGGCGGACATGAGGACGACGACGTAGCCGGTGACGAGGAAGAGGCCCTTGAGCACCAGGGCGAAGTTGTCGACGACGTAGGCGCCGCCGATCATCGACCGCACCGGCGACTCGTCGCTTAGCGCCAGCGTCACGATCGGGACCATGGCCGCCAGCAGGCCGAAGCCGGCCAGGTTGCCCACCAGCCACTTGCGCTCCTCGGAGAGCACGAGGTCGGCCAGGAGCACGACGACGATGGTCGCGGCCAGGACGATCTCGGGCGCGAGAGCGTGGTAGTCGAGGTTGGGCGTCTCGAAGGCGGCGACGATCTGGAACACGGGCGGCGGGCTAACGGGCCGACGAGAGGGCACCCACGCCGTGG
>DASZJY010000435.1:0-1558 GCA_035947635.1 Acidimicrobiales bacterium
GGCGGCGACGGGCCCGAGGCCCAGCAGCGGGTGGACCAGGGCGAGGGGAGCGGAGAAGAGCAACGGCAGGGCGGCGGGCACCGCCAGCTGGTGGGCCAGGTCGATGCCGTACCCGCCGGCCTGGTAGATCGACTGGTAGGCGGCCGTCCCGTAGAGGCCGCGGTAGATGCGGGTCCGGCCCCACGACGGCACCAGCGAGTTGTAGATGCGCCCCCGCCACTTGGCCGTGCCGGTGGGGCTGAACCGGTCGGGATGGCGGGCCTCTACCAGCGCCTCGGCCCGGCCGTAGCCGCGCTGCTGGCGGAGGTAGCGGCGGAGGCCGGGCCTCCGGTGGTGCCACACGAGGGCGGCGGGGTGGAAGCCGATCTCCCAACGCCGGTCGAGCACCTTCCAGCAGAGGTCGACGTCGTCGCCGGCGGCGGTGTAGATCGGGTCGAAGCCGCCGACCGCCTCGAGCACGTGGCGCCAGAAGGCCATGTTGCAACCGGGGACGTGCTCGGCCCGGTCGTCGGCGAGGAGCACGTGCACCGGCCCGCCCGGGGACTGGGCCACGACCTGGGCGCCCAGGGGGTCGTCGGCGGGCGGGACGTTGGGGCCCCCGACCCCTCCCACGGTGCGCCGGTCGAGGCCGAGGACGAGGTAGTAGGGCCACTCGGGAGACGGATAGGCGTCACTGTCCAGGTAGGCGACGATCTCGCCCCGGGCAGCGCGCAACCCCTCGTTGCGGGCGACGCTCAGCCCGGCGTGCTCGATCTGCACCAGCCGAGCGCGCGGGTACCGGCGGGCGATCTCGGCGGTGGCGTCGGTCGACCCGTCGTCGACCACGATGACCTCGAGGTCGGGGTAGTCGAGGTCGCAGGTGTGGCGGAGGCACTCGTCGAGCGTCTCGGCCGAGTTGTAGGCGCACACGACCACGCTGAGCGGCTCCCACGTCTGGCGCAGGTCGGCGACCCCCGTGCGGTTGCGGCGGGCGACGACGTCGAGGGCGGGACGGGGCGAGCGGTCGGCGCGGGTGAGACCGAAGTGCCATCCCTCCACCGGGGCGTCGCCGACCCACCACTCGTCGGTCCACGAGAAGACGCAGGTGCCGGCCACTCCGCGCTCCACCGCGGTCTCCAGCTGCCAGTCGAGGAACTCGGCCTGGCGACGCTCGCCGTCCTCGGTCGGCCCGGCATCGAGACCGATCTCGCCCAGCACCAGCGGCCGGTTGCCTGCGAGGGTGTGCAGACGGGTCAGGTAGGCGCGGAAGTCCTGCCTCTCCTCGAGGAAGACGTTGAACGTGAGGAAGTCGAGCGACTCCAGGGGGACGTACTCGGCGGTGGGGTAGTTGGCGTAGGTGACGAGGGCCTCCGGGTCCTCGTCCCTGACGACGTCGCAGAGCTCGTCGAGCAGCGCCGAGATGGTGCCGGTGCCCGTCCACCGGACGACGTCGGCAGGCACCTCGTTGCCGAGCACCAGCCCGAGGACCTGCTCGGAGCCGGCCAGGCGGCGGGCGGCGGCACGCACCTCGCGACGGGCGTCGTGGGCGACGCCCCGCACGGCGCGCCGGGATGCCCCG
>DASZJY010000436.1:0-3746 GCA_035947635.1 Acidimicrobiales bacterium
GCGGTGGCCTGGCAGGAGCCAGGCCGGTACCGGCCCGACCTGTGGGTGCGCAACCGCCTGCGCTTCCTTGCCCGGCACGCGCCCAGGTCGGTGCTCGTCCGCGAGATCGCCCGTCAGGCGAACTGTGCGTTCCGCGACGTCACCAAAGGCGATCTCCACCAGGCCGGGGGCCGGGCGCGTGGCGCAGCCCACTTCGTCATGGGCCGCTGGGGGCCGGTCGTCCACCCCTAACGGGCGGGGTGCGTCCCGCCGGGAAAAGCCGGTGCAGGGTCGCCGCGAAGCGGGACTGCGGCGCGGCGGCCGCCACCGCCCAGGCGTCGTCGATGCGGTCGACGTCGCGCAGGAGGGGGAGCTCCGCCGAGCGCAGGCTGAGCCCGCGCAAGCGGTGGCGCTGGGCGGCGAGGGTGGACGGCGTGCTCATCGGGACGTTCTCGAAGACCCTTGGGTCCGCCCGCTTCAGCCCGATCGCCCAGAAGCCGCCGTCGAGCGCCGGTCCCAGCACCGCGTCGACGCTCGGACGGTCGAAGAGCCGAAGCGCGGTCACGAGGAGGCCGGGCGTGACCTGAGGCGTGTCCATCCCGAGGAGGAGGCCGGGAGCCCCGGCGTCGTCGAAGGCGTTGGCCAGGCGCTCGGCCAGCCCGCCGCCTCGCTGCGGCACCACGCGGACGTCGACGGGGAGGTCGTCTAGCGTGCCGTCGAGGACCAGCACGCGCCTTGCCGAGGGGACGGCCGCCACCGCGTCGAGCGTGTCGGCCAGTGCCGCCTCGGCGAGGGAAGCTGCTTGCTCGGCCGAGCACGGCGGGCAGAGGCGTGTCTTGGCCACGCCGGGACGCGGCCGCTTGGCCATCACGAGGAGCTGGGTGCCGAGCGGCGGCCCCACGGGGCGTCACGCCCTCGTTTCGAGCGCCCCGAAGAACATCACGACCTTGCGGAGCTTGCCGTTGTCGGCTCGCTCCACGACGTCGGTCCCTTCGAGCAGCAGCTTCCCGTCCGCGCCGACGATCTTCCACCCATAGCGGCCGAACCCGTTGTGCTCGTCCACGTCGGTCGTGATGTCGACCCTGGCCCCGGGGAACCGGTCCGAGAAGCCGGTGATCCGCTCGAAGATGGCTTGGCGCCCGACGAAGCGGCCGCGAGGCTCGACCAGCTCGCAGTCGTCGGTCAGCGCGGCCTCGAGGTGATGTCGCCGCTCGTCGGCGCCGGACGCGTTCCACGCCCGGTCGTAGCTCTCGATCACTTCGTCCACGTCGGGCCTCCTAGCCCTCCCGAGGAGGAGATGGCGCTCGTCGACGTGTCGGCGGGCGGCCGGCCAGTCACTCGGCGGTGCACGCCGAGGCCCAGCCCCGCGAGCGTCGCCAAGCCGGCGAGCACGAACACATACGCCAGCCGCCCCGTCGACGGCTGGAGGTCGTCGAAGGCGCGAAGGGCGCCGACGACGGCCGCCATCGGCCACAGCAGCAACGCGACGAGGGGGACAGCCGCGTCGCGGGCTCGGTTGCGCCACAGGGCGAAGCCGGCCAGGACGGCCAGGAACGCGCACCAGGAGCCCATGAAGCGGCCGGAGAGGCCTGGCAGGTCGTAGGGGCTCCGCTGCTCGAGCCGGGCCGGCGCGAAGAGCAGCCCCAGGGCGAGGAGGGCGTAGACCACTCCCAGCGACCCGAGGACGACACGACCCAGCAGCGGGAGCGCCGGTCCGGCGGTCGTCGCCCGTCCCCGCTGGATGAAGAGCAGGGCCGAGAAGATCACCGGCGCGGTGGCGAACACGGCGGCCCACGCCAACGCTTGCCAGCGTCCCCAGTCGAACAGGTCGTCGTGGTGGACGGTGGCGGCGAAGGTCGGGATGGTGAAGGCCAGAACGGCCACGCACACCCCGTGCGCCGCCGACCAGTCGGCGCGCAAGCCGAGGACGGCAAAGAGACCTGCGGAGACGAGGTAGAAGGCTCCCACTGCGGCGGCGAGAGGCGGCGGCCCGATGGGCCACGAGAAGTAGGAGTCGGTGTCCCGGGGAGCCACGAGCATCACCACTCCGGCCACGCCGGCGGCGATCGTCACAACCGAGCAGGCGGCGCGGAACACGGGGAGGATGCCGGGCCGGAACCCCTCGGCGGGTGACACCGGTGTCGCCGTCGGGAGACGTCGGTCAGCCCGACGCCGCTCCGCAGAGCTCGTCGACCAGCTTCTTGCTCTCCGGCGTGGGCTCCAGGTCGAGCTCGCCCAACCGTGCCTCGAGGCGCCGGAACGTGGCCTCCACCTCGTGAGGCCGGGACTGCTTGGCGTGGAGGCGCATGATCCGGCGGTAGAGCTGCTCGGCGACGGGGTCGATCTCGACGGCTCGGGACAGGGCGTCGAGGGCCGAACGTGCGTCGCCGCCGACGAGCCGGGTGGCGGCGAGCGACACGAGCACGTCGACGGCGCGCCGGCGCAGGTCGTCGCGGGGCACCTCGACCCACGCCCAGTCGACGCCGGCGAGGAGCTCGCCGCCGTAGAGCTCGGCCGCGCTCTCGAGGGCAGCGGCCCACTCCGGGTCGCTGGGGTTGGCCCCCGTCCGCCTGGGTAGGGCCGCCTGGAACTCCCAGAGGTCGACGCCGAACACCGGCTCCACGCGGTAACGGTCGCCGTCGCGTTCGATGATCCTGAGCTCCTTGGTGCCGGTGGCCCGGCGCAGAGTCGTGCGCAGGTTGCCGAGCGCGGTCCAGAACCACTCCGAGCCCCGGCCCGGGTCCGCCTCCGGCCAGAGCGCCTCGGTGGCGACGTCGAGGGTGGTGCCCTCGGGATGGAGGAGGTAGAAGGCGAGCAGCTCCCGCGCCTTGGCCCGTAGGCCGCTGCGGATCTCCTTGCCGTTCGCCTCGATCTGGTAACCACCGAGGAGGCGAACCTCGATCGGCGGCGGCCCGGCGGAGGGCAGCAACGGGAAGGGCTCATCCTCGGCCTCGGGCAGCGACCTCTCCTCGTCGGTGCGGGCGGCGCAGAGCAGGTCGAGGAGCTCGGCGGTCGCCCCCGGGCTGAGCGTGAAGAGGCGGGTGCCGGCCAGCGGGTCGAGGCGCCCCGCCCCGGTCGACCGCACGACCGCTCCGGGCTGGAGGGTGAGCGTCTCGGTGCCGTCGAGCTGGCAGCCCACGCCGACAACGGTGACGCCGAGGCCGGCGCCCTCTCGGATCAGGGCCGAGAACTGCTCGGACAGCGCGTCGGGGACGCCGGAGGTGGCCAGCACGAGGAGCGGTTCGGACATCGGCGCGGTGCCCGAGATCGAAGCCGAACGGTCGCGGCGGCGCCTGTCGAGCTCGTCGTCCAGGAGGGTGAGGGCGGTCTGCAGGTCGTCGAAGCGCTGCAGGCCGGGGAACGACGGCCCGGCGGGGAGGACGTCGCCGACGGCGACGACCTGGACGGTGGCGGGGTTGGTCCGGGCCAGCAGCGTGGTGACGAGGGCCCGCCCGGCGTCGGCGGCGCCGGGCCCCACCAGGGCGAGGGGGGTGTCGCCCAGCTCCACCCCGACCTCGCGGTCCAGCTGCTCGCCCAGGACGGCGACCACCTCGCCCCCCGATGCCGGCTCGGACCCGTTGCCGCTGAGGGCCAAATCGCGACGGGAGAGGGCGAACCGCTCGAGACGGCTGCTGATCTCCCCGACGAAGGGGTCGCGGCGGTGGAGCCCGGCGATGGGCGCGGCCGCCCGGCGCCGACGGCGACGGCGTAGCCGGGCCCGGCGGACGGCGGCGCTCACGCCGACGGCGAGCGAGGGGCCCACCGCC
>DASZJY010000437.1:0-6835 GCA_035947635.1 Acidimicrobiales bacterium
GCGAAGGTGGGCAGGCCCAGGTCGCCCACCTCCGCCGCGAGCACCGCCGCCTCCTCGGGGTCGCCGTGGCGGGTCAGGTCGCCGGCCAGCAGGAGGAGGTCGGCCCGTTCGGGCAGGTCAGCGAGGGCCGGGCGCAGGAGGCCGGCTGAGTCGAGCCCGGCGTGGGGGTCGCCGAGGGCGGCGATGCGGATCATCCCACCGCCTCGGGCTCACCCGGCTCCCCCAGCACCACCGTCGATCGGCGGGTGGCCACCTCGCCGGCGAGCACGAGGCGGCCGTCCTCGAAGGTCACCACGATGCCGAGCTCGCCCACGCGGGGGTCGACGGCGAGGGCGGTGCGCACGTGCTCGACCACGTACGCCTCGGCGGGCGCGTCCGGCTCGCTCATCCCTCTCCCTCATCCCCGGGAGCGGGCTCGGGCCACTCGGCGAACACGGCGTCGAACAGGGCGCGGACGGGGCCGTTGGGAACGACCAGGTCGTTGGACTGGGCGTACAACAGCAGGCTGAGCACCCGGCGGGCGCCGTGGCGGCGCGCCCGGCGCAGGAGGTAGTCCCAGTCGAGCTGGCAGCGCGCGACGACCGCCAAGCCGTCGTGCCAGTGGCGGGGCATGTGCTCCTCGTGGGCCAGGGCCTTGATGACGAGCATGTCCTCGGGCGGCAGGACCCGCACGTCGGTGCCTCGGTACGACTCGACCGTCGCCCGTTCCAGCATCTCGTCGTCGAGGAGGATCCCACCGGTCGACGAGAAGACGACGTCGACGGTCACCCCCTCCTTGAAGGCCTTGTACAGCCAGTCGGGATAGGTCTGGTCGGTGCGGAAGCCGGAGGCGGCGAGGGCGTCGAGGGCCAGGCCGGCGTCCTCGGGGCGCACGAACACGTCGATGTCGCGCGTCGATCGGGGACGCCCGTAGGTCCCCGAGGACACCCCGCCCATGAAGAGATGGGGAATGCCCTTCTGCTCGAGGGCCTCGGCCGTGTCCGCGAGCACCGACAGGAAGGTGCCCTCGTCGAAGTCGTCCGCCGACCGGGGCTCGACGTAGTTGGACCCAGGGGCCTGGGCCGGTGGGTCGTGGCTGCCCGCCATCGCCGCCTGCGCTACCCCTCGCCTGCGCCGGGCGGGCCCTCGGGCTTGTCCTGGTCGTGCTCGGGACGGTGGCCGGGCTCGTTCTCGGCGGGGACGGGCGCGGCGTTGCCCTCCTCGCTTCCCGGGCTGGAGATCTTCGCCTTGGCGCTGTGGGGATCGGTGGCGCCCCGGCCGCTGCGGTGGAGCTCGGGCTGCTGGGGTTTGGACATCGTTGACGGCCTCCTGGCTGGTCAGCGTTGGTTGGCTACGGCCGCCATCAGCAGCAGGCCCCCGTCGACGACGAAGGATGCGCCGGTGGCGTAGGACGAGTCGGGGCTGGCCAACCAGGCGATGGCGGCGGCGATCTCGGCGGCGTCGCCCGGGCGCCCGAGAGGGATCCCCGGTCGCTCTTGCGACTTGGGGTCGACGTCGTGCTGGCCCGTCATCGGTGTCGAGATCTCCCCCGGCGCCACCGCGTTGACGGTGATCCCGTGCGGCGCCAGCTCCAGGGCCATCACCTTGGTGAGCAGGCCCAGCCCGCCCTTGGCCGCGCAGTAGGCGGCCGACCCCTCGAGGGGCACGTGCTCGTGCACCGACGTGACGTTGACGATGCGACCGCCCCGCCCGTCCGCCGCCATCCGCCGGGCCGCCCGCTGGGCGCAGACGAACTGGCCGTCGAGGTCGACGGACAGGACCTTCCGCCACTCCTCCCAGCCCATCTCGAGGAAGGGGCTGGAGACGCCCGTGCCCGCGTTGTTGACGAGGACGTCGAGCCCGCCCAGCGCGTCGGCCAGGTCGTCGACGGCGGCGGCCGCGTCGGGCAACTGCTCGAGGTCGAGCTGGCGGACCTCGGCCCGGCGGCCGGCGGCCTCCACCTCGGCGGCCGTCCCCTCCGCTCCCTCGCGGTCGGTGTGCCAGGTGATCCCCACGTCGAACCCGTCGGCGGCCAGGCGCACGGCGGTGGCCTTGCCGATGCCCGAGTCGGACCCGGTGACGACCGCGACGCGGCTCATTGGTCGACCATCTCCGATGGTCCACCAGCGAATGCCTGCCGGGAGCTGCGCTCCTTCGTTGCGTTCGGCCACGCGGGCGGCGCTGCGCTTCGGTGCTCGCTCCTCTGTCGGGAGCTGCGCTCCTCCGCTTCGCTTCGGTGCTCGCTCATGACCAGCGGAGGATGGCGCCCAAACCGTCGGTGGGGACGTCGCCACCCGGGACCACCCGCACGCCCGCGCCGGTGCCCAGAGCCGCCCGCACGGCCACGTCGACCAGGGCGCCTTCCTGGGCCTCGTCGACGCCGAGGGCCAGCTCGTCGGCCCTGAGGCCCACCTGCGTGGGCTCGGGCCCGAAGAGGGCGCGACGCTGGTCGTCGGCGCTCTCGTGGACGAGGAGCACCTCGACCTGGGCCCGGGCCAGGGCGGCCAAGGTGGCCGAGGCTCCGTCGGCGGCGCGGTCGTCCTGGCCGAGCTCCTCCTTGAACTTCTCGAGCAGGTGGATGGTGTCGGCGGCCACCGCCCCGGCCAGGCGGCCCTTGACGCCGGCGGCAAACTCGTCGTCGGAGCCGTCCTCCGTGCGGCTGCCCTGCACGACCTCGAGCCGCTCGGCCACCTGGTCGGGCAGGGCGTCGTTGATCAGCTGCACCGCCCGGACGTCGCCGGCCATGGCCACGATGCGGGGGTCGAAGCGGTCGACCAGGCTGACGATCTCGTAGGCCACGTCGTCAGCGTTGTGCTCCCAGGTGTTCTCGGCGCGGTGCTGGTAGCGGAGCTGCGACCAGCCGCCGGCCGCCGACCGGTGCAGGGGGTCGGTGCCGCCTCCCGCCTGCCGCTCGACGTCTGGGCGCTCGTGGCGGTAGACGCACAGGTCGGCGCCTGTGCGGTCGGCCAGCACGGTCATGTATGTGGGCAGCGACTGCCGCCACTCGAGAATGGGGACCAACGAGGGCAGCGGTGCCCATCGCGCCCGGTCGCGGGGCGGGGGCTCGGGGCCGTGCTCGACATGGAGGACGCCGCCGGCAACGGCCACCACGGCGAGGCACTGGCCGGCCAGGTGCGCGTCGGGCACCAGGCTGTCGATGTCGGCGAGCACCGCCTCGGCCACCCCTGCGTCGGCCAGCTCGGCCCGAAGCACCTTCCAGTGCTGCTCGGAGCGCTGAGCGGCGTTCTCGATCTGGGACTCGGTGGTGAGGTAGACGGTTGCGAAGGGCCCGGGCGAGCGCAGGACGTCGGCCAGGTCAGGCGCGACGACGGCCCCGGGCGGCGTGACACCGGTGCTTTCCATCCCTCCTGGTGTTCCCGGCCACCGGCGGGCCGACACACCGGTCAGGGATCGACGCCACCTTTGGCCCTGCCCGCCTTGGCCGTGCCGGCCCTGGCCCTGCCCGCCTTGGCCGTGTCGCCCTTGGCCTTGGCCTCGGCCTTCACCGCCTTCTTGTGCTCGCGCACCCGGGCGAGGGCCTCGGGACCGTCGACGTCGGCCACCGAGAACCATCCCGGCTTCCCGTAGGCGCCGGCGGCGTCCTCCCATCCGGCGGGGGTGACGCCGAGGCGCTTGCCGAGCAGGGCGACGAAGATGCGCGCCTTCTGGTCGCCGAAGCCTGGAAGGGCGCGCAGGCGCGCCAGGAGCTCCTTGCCGCTCCCCGCCTCGGTCCAGACGGCCTCGGCCCGGCCTCCGTGGTGCTCGACCAGGTAGCGGCACAGGTCCTGGGTGCGGGCGGCCATCGAGCCCGGGAACCGGTGAAGGGCGGGCCGCTGCGAGAAGAGAGAAGCCAGCTCGTCTGGATCAGCGCCGGCGATGTCGGCCGCGTCCAGGTGCCCGCCCAGGCGCTCCTTCAACTCGTACGGGCTGTGGAACGCCCGCTCCATCGGGAACTGCTGGTCGAGCAGCATCCCCATGAGCAGGGCCAGCGGCTCCCGCTCGAGCAGCTCGTCGGCGGGAGGGTCACCGGTCAGGGGCAGGGCGGAGGCCATCGCTCAGGCTCCGAGAGGGTCGGGCGCCTCCGGGTCGAGCTCGTAGGCGGCGATGGCGTCGGCCACCTCCTCGGGCTTGGCCTCGTCGGCGTCGGCGAGGGCGGCCAGCACGGCGACCACGACGTGGGGAGCGCTGGTCTCGAAATGGCCGCGGAGCTTGGCCCGGGTGTCGGAGCGCCCGTAGCCGTCGGTGCCGAGGACCGAGAAGGGTGCGGGCACCCAGCGAGCCACCTGGTCCGGGACCGCCTTCATGAAGTCGGTGACGGCAACGACGGGCCCCTCGGCGCTGCTCAGGGCCTCGGTGATGTAGGCGGTGCGGGCCGTCTCGGTCGGGTGGAGGCGGTTCCACCGCTCGACCGAGAGGGCGTCCTCCCGAAGGGCCTTGTATGACGTGGCGCTCCAGAGCTCGGCGGCCACGTCGTGGCGCTCGGCCAGCAGCTTCTGAGCCTCGCGGGCCGCCCCCTGGGCCGTGCCCGAGAAGAGGATGGTCGCCCGCCGGCCGCCCTCCGACGGCGCCTCGGCGAAGCGGTAGATCCCCCTGCGGATGCCCTCCTCGGCTCCCTGCGGCATGGGCGGCATCGGGTAGTTCTCGTTGTAGAGGGTGAGGTAGTAGAAGACGTCCTCGGGCTCGTCGCCGAACATGCGGCGGATGCCGTCCTCCACGATCACGGCCAGCTCGTAGGCGAAGGCGGCGTCGTAGGCGGCCACGTTGGGCACCGTCGAGGCCAGCACGAGGCTGTGGCCGTCGCCGTGCTGGAGGCCCTCGCCCTGGAGCGTGGTGCGCCCGGCGGTGGCGCCGCAGAGGAACCCACGGCCCCGGACGTCGCCGAAGGCCCAGATGAGGTCGCCCACCCGCTGGAAGCCGAACATCGAGTAGAAGATGAAGAACGGCACCATCGGCGTGTTGTGGGTGGCGTAGGACGTGCCGGCGGCGGTGAGGCTGGCCATGGAGCCGGCCTCGGTGATGCCCTCCTCGAGGATCTGGCCGTCGGACGCTTCCTTGTAGGAGAGGGCGAGGTGGGCGTCGACGGGCACGTACTGCTGGCCGAACGGGGCGTAGATCTTGACCTCGGCGAAAAGGGCGTCAATGCCGAAGGTGCGGGCCTCGTCGGGGATGATCGGGACGACGCGGGCGCCCATGCCCTTGTCGCGGAGAAGGCTGCGGAGGATCCGCGTGAACACCATGGTGGTGGACGCCTCCTGCTTGCCCGACCCCTCCTTGAACCCCTCGAAGACCTGGGGGTCGGCGTGGGGCAACGGCTTCTTCTTGACCACCCGCTTGGGCAGTGAGCCGGCCAGCGCCCGGCGGCGCTCCATCATGTACTCGTAGGCCTCCGAGCCCTCGGCCGGACGGAAGTAGGGCGGCAGGTCGGCGTCGAGGGCCTCGTCGGGGATCTCGTCCTCCAGGTAGAGCCGGGCCCGGAACGCACGCAGCTCGTCCTTGTTCATCTTCTTGATCTGGTGGGTGGCGTTGCGGGCCTCGAAGTCGGCGCCGAGCGTCCACCCCTTGATGGTCTTGGCCAGGATGGCGGTGGGCGCCCCCTCGTGCTCGACCGCGGCCTCGTAGGCGGCGTAGAGCTTGCGGTAGTCGTGCCCGCCCCGGGACAGCTTGCGGAGATCGTCGTCGGAGAGGTGCTCGACGAGCTTGCGGAGGCGGGGATCGGGACCGAAGAAGTGCTCCCGGATGTAGGCGCCCGACTCGACCGAGTACTTCTGGAACTGGCCGTCGTTGGTCGTGTTCATCTGGTTGACGAGCACGCCGTCGATGTCCCGGGCGAGGAGGTCGTCCCACTCCCGGCCCCAGATGACCTTGATCACGTTCCAGCCGCCACCCCGGAAGGTGGCCTCGAGCTCCTGGATGATCTTCCCGTTGCCCCGCACGGGACCGTCCAGCGTCCGGCGGCGGGCCCGCATGTACTCGAGCTCCTCGGACTTCGGGCCGGGGTGGTAGTAGGGCGGGTCACCCTCCTCGAGGACCTTGTCGGGGATGTCGAGGAAGAGCCGGTCACGGAACGTCTTGAGCTCCGCCTCGGTCATCTTCTTGATCTGGTGGGTGGCGTTGCGGGCCTCGAACTCGGGCCCCAGCGTCCAGCCCTTGATCGTGTGGGCGAGGATGACCGTCGGGCTGCCCTCGTGCTCGGTGGCGGCCTTGTAGGCGGCGTAGACCTTGCGGTAGTCGTGGCCACCCCGGGGGAGCTTGCGGAGGTCGTCGTCAGAGAGGTGCTCGACGAGCTTGCGCAGGCGCGGGTCGGGGCCGAAGAAGTGCTCCCGGATGTAGGCGCCCGACTCGACGGAGTACTTCTGGAACTGGCCGTCGTTGGTCGTGTTCATCTGGTTGACGAGCACGCCGTCGATGTCCCGCTGGAGGAGGTCGTCCCACTCCCGGCCCCAGATGACCTTGATGACGTTCCAGCCGCCGCCTTTGAACGTCGCCTCGAGCTCCTGAATGATCTTGCCGTTGCCCCGCACCGGCCCGTCGAGGCGCTGCAGGTTGCAGGACACGACGAAGATGAGGTTGTCGAGTTGCTCGCGGCTGGCGAGCGTCAGGGCGCCGAGCGTCTCGGGCTCGTCGCACTCGCCGTCGCCGAGGAACGCCCACACACGGCTCTGGCTGGTGTCGTCGAGCTCGCGGTTGTGGAGGTACCGGTTGAAGCGCGCGTGGTAGAGCGCGCAGAGCGGGCCGAGCCCCATCGAGACCGTCGGGAACTCCCAGAACTCGGGCATCAGCCGCGGGTGCGGGTAGCTCGACAGCCCCCGGCCGCCGCGGCCGATCTCCTGGCGGAAGTGATCGAGGTCGTCCTCGC
>DASZJY010000438.1:0-6434 GCA_035947635.1 Acidimicrobiales bacterium
CGGGCTCGAACCGCCAGGCGGCGGCACCCATCCGCTCGGCCACCACCGCCGCCTGGTCGACGCCCCCGGAGCGGGGCTGCCCCTTGTCGACCTCCTGGAGGGCGAGCACGTCGGCCTCCAGCAAGGCGCACGCCTCCGCCAGCCGGTCGGCCGAGGCCGGGCCGCCGTCGAAGGTCCGCCCGTGGAGGATGTTGAAGGTGGCCAGGCGCACGAGCCGCCTCTAGGGTCAGGACGAAAACTACCTGCGCAGCCGTGAGTCACCTACCAGCGGATTTGTACCTCGAAGTGCGCAGGTAGTTTTCGCCTGGACCCTCTGTCACCCTCCGTAGTTCATACGGGTGTCCTCCATCCTCAGCACCGGGGTGTCCTCCGGCTTCTGGAAGCCGGCGTCGACCACCTCGCCCACGAAGAGGGTGTGGTCGCCCAGCTCCAGGGTCTCCTGCACCCGGCACTCCACATAGGCGACCGCCTGGTCGAGGATGGGCACGCCGGTGACGCCGTCGTGGAAGGGGAACCCGTTGAGCGTCGACCCACCGGCGTCGACCTCCACCGGCTTCGTGAACTTGCGGACGATGGCGCGGTCCTCACGGTCGAGGATGCAGAGGCTGAAGGCGCCGCCCTCGGCGATCAGCTCCCGGGTGACGGCCTCGTTCTCCACCGCCACACCGAGCAGCTTCGGATTGAAGCTGAGCTGGGTGGCCCAGTTGAGGGTCATCCCGTTGCGGCGGTCACCGGCCCGGCTGCCCACCACGTACAGGCCGCTGGGCATCGTCCACAGCACCCGGCGCCGGAGCTTGTCGTACTCCTCGGGGTCGGTGCCGTCGGGGAAGGGCCCGACCGGCCCGGTCTGAACTGGCATACGGCGGGGTGCCTACTGCCGGCCGGCCAACGCCTCGATGGCGCGGGCGAGCTCGAGGTCCTTGGGTGTCACGCCTCCTTCGCTGTGGGTGGAGAGGGCGACGTGCAGCCGGTTGTAACGAAGGTCGAGGTCGGGATGGTGGTTGGCCGCCTCCGCCTCGAAGGCGATGCGGACGACGAAGGCGACCGTCTGGCGGAAGTCGTCGAGACGGTACTCCCGGACGATCTGGCCGTCGGCCAGGGCCCACTCCGGGAGATCGGCCAGCTGTTGGCGCACCTCGTCGTCAGGGAGCACGGGCATCGGGCGCCTCCTTCGCAGAAGCGGAAAATTAGTTTGCCAAGCTAAGTATTCTGGGAACGTGCCGACGACCGCCCGTCGCCCCCAGCCTTCCACGTCGGAGGCGGAGCTCGCCGCCCGTCTGCGGCTCGCCGTCTCGCGCCTCGCCCGTCGCCTCCGGCGGGAGTCGGTGAGCGACATCACCGCGTCCCAGCTGTCGGCGGTCTACACGATCGCCCGTCTGGGACCCCTCACCCTCGGCGACCTATCGGCAGCCGAAGGGGTACGCCCGCCGACCATGACCAGGGTGGTGGCGTCGCTCGAGCAGCTCGGCCTGGCCACCCGCACGGTGGACCCCGCCGACCGGCGGGTGGTCCACGTCGCCGTCACGGCCCAAGGCGAGGAGCTCGTACGGGCGAGCCGCTACCGCAAGGACGCCTTCCTCGCGGCCCGCCTGCGGGCGTTGCGTCCGGAGGAGCGAGCGGTGCTCGACCGCGCCGCCGAGCTCCTCGAGCGCCTGGCGACGCCCGAACAACAGTGACTACCCGCCTGCTCGCGCCGGACCAGCGCCTCCGTTTGGCCACCACTCGCACCTTCCGGTCTCTGCGAAACCGGAACTACCGCCTGTTCTTCACCGGCCAGCTGGTGTCGCTGGTGGGCACGGCGATGCAGGTCGTGGCCCAGAGCTGGCTGGTGCTGACCCTCACCAACAGCGGGGTCGCCCTGGGCGTCACCGCTGCCCTGCAGTTCGCGCCGATGCTCGTGCTCGGCATCTGGGGCGGCGTCGTCGCCGACCGCTTCGACAAGCGCCGGGTGCTCCTCGCCACCCAGGTCAGCTCCGCCCTCCTCGCCTTCGCTCTGTGGCTGCTCGTCGTCACCGGGGCGGTGACCCTCTGGATGGTCTACGTCCTGGCCCTCCTGCTCGGGCTGGTGAACGTCGTCGACCTCCCCACCCGGCACGCCTTCGTCATCGAGATGGTGGGCGACGACGAGGTCGTCAACGCGGTGGGGCTCAACAGCGCGGTGTTCAACACGGGCCGTCTGGTGGGCCCAGCGGTGGCGGGAGTGCTCATCGCCAGCGTGGGCGTGGCCTCCTGCTTCCTCATCAACGCCCTCTCCTACGTGCCGGTCATCGCCGGCTTGGCGGCCATGCGCTCGCAGGAGCTGTTCCGCCAGGCGCCCGTCGCCGCCGGCCCCGGGCCGGTGCGCGCCGGGTTGCGCTACGTGTGGTCGACGCCCGAGCTGCGCTCGACCATCCTGCTGGTCGCCGTGATCGGCGTCTTCGGCCTCAACTTCGTGGTCGTGCTGCCCCTGCTGGCCCGTTTCGCCCTCGAGGGCGGCCCCCGGCTCTACGGGGGCCTTTCGTCGGCCATGGCGCTGGGGTCGGTGATCGGGGCCCTGGTGGCGGCCAGCCGAGGCCGTCCCACCCGCCGCCTCCTCCTGGCGGGCGCCGCCGCCTTCGGCGCCCTCACCGTGATGGCAGCCGCGGCGCCGACCGCACTCGCCGTCGGCCTCCTGCTGGTGCCCACCGGTCTGGCCCTGATGCTCTTCCTGGCGACCGCCAACACCACTCTCCAGCTCGCCTCCGACACCGCCATGCGGGGCCGGGTCATGGCCCTCTACGGCCTGGTGTTCCTCGGCAGCACGCCGCTGGGCGGGCCGCTGATGGGATGGCTCTCAGAGCAGTGGGGGTCGCGCGCCGCCATGGCCGCCGGGGGGGCGGTCAGCCTGGTCGCCGCCGTCGGTGCCGCGGTGGGTACGACCCGGCGACGTCCGCGCCTCCGCTCCCTCTACGTGCGACCGGCGGACCAAGCCGGCGATTCGCTCGACCCGGTCGCCACAGAAGCCGTGTAACTGGCGGCTTCGCCGCCCTTAAGCGGCCGATACCCCGCGCGACACGGCCAGGAAAGACCGTCACGTCACGGACCGACCGCCCGAGCGCGTCGAGCGTGGAGCGTTCGCCGTCGAGGGTCTCGTCGCTCTGCCGCCGGGCTTGCGTGGAGCGGGCACTTCGACACTCTGAGCAGCGGCACTGGCCGCTCTCACCGCCCTGCCGGCCTTGGTGATGACCGCCGCCTTCTTGGGGGCGGCGGCCTTGGTGCCCTTCGCCGCCCTGCCGGCCTTGGTGCTGACCGCCGCCTTCTTGGGGGCGGCGGCCTTGGTGCCCTTCGCCGCCCTGCCGGCCTTGGTGATGACCGCCGCCTTCTTGGGGGCGGCGGCCTTGGTGCCCTTCGCCGTCTTCTTGGCCGTTGCCTTGGCTGCCTGGGCAGCCGCTCGGGAGGTGGCCGCGGCCGTCTGCTTGACAGCAGAACCCTTGATCGCCGCCCTGACCGACGCGGCCACCCGCTCGACCTCACCCTCGTCCAGCCGGACGGGTTGGCGGCGGGACGAGAGGCGGTTCCTCAACCGCCCCACCTCGTCGTGCACTTCTGCGACTTCTTTGCGCAGGTCTTCCGACACCGAGGAGACGATCGCCCCGACGCCGGCGGTGGATGTTGCCACGAGGTTCTCGACCTCCGACCGAGTGCAAAGAGACTGCAGACGTCGATCGAGCGCGGAGATGCTCGCGCTGAGACGTTCGTTGTCGACGGTCGCCCGCAGCGTCTGAAAATCGGCCGACAACGACCCCACCATGGAGCGAAGCTCGTCGGCGGAGCTCCCAACCAGCTCCTCGACCTCGGAACGGGTACAGAGCGATCGTGCCCTCGCGCTGAGCTCCGACACTTTGACGTCCAGATCGGCGTTCGTGACTGCCGGCCGCAGGGCGTCCAGCTCGTCGGAGAGGGACTCGACGCCGGACCGGAGGGCGCTCATCGAGGTCTCCACCGAGGCGTCGAAGGACGCCATGGCCTCCCGCAGCGCGGCCAGGCCGCTGTCCAAGTCGACCTTGGTAGCTGCGGAGCTGAGAGTCGGGAGCCGCGCCAGGCGATCAAAACCGCTCGCGACGTCCTGACGTAGCTCCGCGAGCGCGGTGGCGAGCGCCTCGTCGACGGAGGCAGACGCCTCCTGCCGGCGTTCGCTGAGCCCGTCGACCCGATCCATGAGCGCCGCCGTGAAGTGCTGCTGCACCTCGATGAGGTCGCGGCGCATGCGGTCTACCTCCACGCGGAGGTGTGCCGTGATCAGGCGCACGAGGGTGTCTCGCAGGTCGTCCGTCAAAACACCGCTCAAGTGTGCAGTTCCCGCGTCGTTCTCGATGATCTGGCGAGACTCCACCACCAGTTGGTCCCAGCGGCCGGCTAGGGCCCCGAGCGTGGCGGCAGCTCCGCCTCGCGCAGGCAACTCGTCGACGACCGCCTCCGGGATGTCGGACGCTGCTCCCTCGCTGCTTTCGGAGAGAGCAACGTCGCTCTCGAAGGGCGCCGGCTCGCCGTCGCGCCGCTGCGAGCGGACGAAGCGTGTCAGGAGAGCACCGCCGCTGAAGGCGATCGACAGCGACATCAGGATGAAGCTCGTCCCCGGGACGGCCAGGCCGGTGACCAGAGCGGCGAGAGCAGCGAGGACCAACAAGGAGGTCAGCATCGGCCGAAGTGGCCATGGACTGGCCAGTCCGGAGTAGCGATCTCACGCGTCTGGTTGCCCATCGCGCCGCGCCCTCGCATGGCTGCCTCCTGTGCCGTCCCAGCCGGGCGCCCCTGCCCCGGACTCCCGAGGCCTCACATGTCAGCGGCAGTAACCGACGAACGACCCTTCAATCGAGCGCCAGGAGTGTTATCTTATCGTCAACTCAGGGCTGGGAGGTCCTTCTCATGGCGAGGAAGCGGCTGAGTTGGGGTACGCCCTTCCATTCGTTGGCCGGGATGATGGCTCTCACGGCGGCGGTTCTCGCCCTGTCCGTCGGTCCCGCCGCGGCGCAGGGTGAGATCTCGAACGCCACCGGCGCGATCATCAATGGTGGTCGCATCGCCCCAGCCGACTGCCCACCTGGTGGTGGCTCCGGACCTGTGGTGCCGCCCGGCGCCGGGTTAGTCTCCGTCGGTGCCGTTCAGGCCGCCTGCACGAACGCCGGTGCTCAGGCGAGCGCGGCGAACGCCACAATCGGGACATGTCCTGCCTGTGTGGAGCTCGGCGTCATCCAGAGTGAGTGCACCACAGGGCCCGCCGGCACCGCCTCGTCGTCGGTCGTCGTTCTGAGCGGCGGAGGTGTCCTTCCCGGCGGGCTCATCTCGGCCTACACCGACGTGAACCTCGGACTGTTGCGCATCCAATTGAACGAGCCGATCAACACGGCGACGACCAGGGGCTTCAACGCGCTGCACGTCACCGGCTTGGGCCTTGACATCATCGTCGCCCAGTCCCAGTGCACGACGCAGGCGGGGTACCCCCTGTCGGAGGGGATCGACACCAACGCTGTCGCCCAGCAGCTGGCACCGGCGCCGGACGCCGGCAGCGACGGGGCTCCGCATTGGCTGGTGATAACCGCCGCGGCCGCTGTGCTCATCGTCGTCAGCGTCGTGTTTTTGGGCTCGGTGCGGCGCCGTCGGGTCACGACAGTCGCCTAGCGCGTCGCCCACGAAACGTCGGGACTCGCCGGACGGCCGGTGCCCTGACCCCACCACAACGTCAGAGTCCCAATCGATGGCCGCGAGGTTCCGGGCGTCGAAGGTCACCCAGGAGCGCCCGATCGGATTTGCACTGGGTTCAGCGGAAGTGCCTCCTGTGGCAGGGGTCGGGCGACGTCGAGCACCGCCATCGTCCCTCCCCAGGGGGCTCTTTCCGCGAGTGGTCTCGCTCCGCGCCTTGATTCGTCGGTGGATCGAGCCAAGAGGGCGACGGCTCTTGGCGGTCTCGACAGCAAGCGGCCTTCCCTTTCCCCGCACGGGCGGCCTGGACGCCTCGGACGGTCACGCTCAGCAGCATGACCGGTCTAGCCCGCGCACCACCAGGCTCCGCCGGCCGCTCACCATTGCCGGCGCACCTTGACCTCGAGGGTCCGGTCTGCCTCCAGGCGGGCGCGTCTCTCGGCTTTCGTACCGACCAGGCCTCCGACGCGCCAGCCGAACGGAACGGAGAGCGCCGTCTTAACCTCGTCGGGAGCGACCGTAGGCTGTCGGTGCAGGGTGAGCCGGTAGCTCTGGCCGCCGGGCGCCCGCCCTGTCAGGTCGAGCTCAATGACCGTACGACCCCCGGCGGGGACTACGACGAACGACGAGTACACCTGCCGGTCGAGCTCCTGTGCCGACTCGACCGACGCGCTTTCTCCGTCGATCCGCGCCTGGGTCAGGCGCCAAGGGGTGTAGATCGACAAGTAGAGCTTGTTGTCGCCGGGCGCGACCGGCGGGATGGCCTGACCGACCAC
>DASZJY010000439.1:0-10509 GCA_035947635.1 Acidimicrobiales bacterium
GTCGGCGACCAGCTCGGCGGCGTGGTGCTCCTCGAAGAGCAGCTCGGGGCGCTCGTGGATGCGGTGGGACACGTCGACCACCAGGTCGGCGTGTTCTTCGACGGCCTCGACAACCCGCCGCTTGGCCGTCTCCAGGTCGACCTCGGGCCGGCTCACCGGCCCGAGGTTAGGCATTTCCCCTCCTGTCTACTTCCCCTTGATCTTCTCGGAGATCTTGTCGACGAACTCCTTCACCTTGCCGGTGCCCTTGTCGACCTTGCCCTCCCGCTGGAGCTCTTCGTCGTCGGTGAGGTCGCCGGCGGCCTCCTTGAAGCGTCCCTTGGCCTCGTCCATTTCGCCAGCCATGGCGTTCTCCTCTCGTGTGTCGTCCGGGGAAGGGTTCCCTCGCCGGGACCGGCCAAAACGGGGCGTGGACCCTCCGTGATCAGACGACCACATGGAGGGCGTCCGGCTCGACCCGCACGGCCAGGCTGCGGGCCGCCCCAACATCGACGCCGTCGAGGCGGACGGTGAGCGGGCGCTCGAGCTCCACCGTCACCGCCGCCGCCCGGCGTTCCTTGATGCCGGGATGGGGAAGGTGGGCACCGTGGCGGAGGCGGCCCCGCACGGCCAGCAGCTGGCGTGGCTGCAGGCGGGCGTCGTAGGTGTCGAGCAGGCCGTCGTTGGGGTGGGCCCGGGGGCCGAGGTTCCAGGCACCGAGGAACTGGGCGTTCATGGCGACGAACGCCCGCGTCCAGAGCCGGGAGCGGGCCACCAGGTGGGCGACGAAGAGACGGATCCTCCCGTCGAGGAGCACCTCGCCGAGGTCGACGGGGAAGCAGACGCCTCCCGCCGTGCGCAACCGGTCCTCCCCACCGGTGCCGCGCCGGCCACCGCCGAGGGTGCGGCAGAGATCGCCCCCGAGCAGGCCGAGGGTGGGCACCGAGCGCCTCTCCCGGCGTGCCCGCTCCACCGCCTCCCGGGCCTCGGCGTCGGAGCGGACCACCACGGCGTCGTCGGGCAGCGGCCCGGGGACGCCGTAGGGCTGCCCCTTGGCGATGGGCACCCCGGTTCAGGCTCCGACGACCGACGAGGCCGCCACCACGCCGCGGTACAGGCGGTCGGCGGCGTCGCGCGCGGTCTTGGCGGTGGCGGGCTCGCCGGCGACGGTGCCGATCTGGCGGAGCAGGTCGATCAACACCTTGACGTTGCGCACGAAGTCGCCGCCCGACAGCTCCTCCTCGGTGATGACCTCGGCCAGGTCCTCGCCCGCCGCCCACCCGTAGGCGGCGGCGAAGAAGCCGGGGTCGAGGCTGCGGGTGAGGGGAAGCCCCGCCTCCTCCTCGGCCTGGTTGAGCTCGGCGGCCAGGCGGGAGAGGTCGGCCCATCTCCGGCGCACCCGGGCCGAGGGGAACCACGGCTCGGGCGCCGGGCCGGGCGAGCGCGACTGGTAGGTGAACGCCGACGCGAGGGCGGCGATCGAGGTGGGGTCGAGGTCGTCGAAGACGCCCGTCCGTATGGCCTCGGCCACGAGCAGGTCGCACTCGTGGTAGATCCGCACCAGGTCCTCGCCCGCGGGGGTGAGACGCCAGTCCTCGACGCATCCCCACGCCTCGAGGATGCGCAGGACCCGGTCGAACTGGCGGGCCAGGGACTCGGTACGGCCGGCGATGCGCCGCTCCAGCCGGCGCAGGTCCTTCTCGAGGCGCTCGGCTCGCTCGGCCGCCCGGAGGTGGGCCCGGGCGTCGGGGCACGACGCCACCGGGTGGGCCTCCAGCTCGGCGGTCGCCTCGGCCAGGGCGGCCGCCCGCCCTCCCTTGGGCGAGTGGCGCACTGCCTTCGCCCCCGCCGGGCGGACCGAGAGGCGGCCGAGGGCCTGGGCCACCTGTCGCTGGAAGGTGCGGTTGTGGGGCAGGTAGGGGCTGGGCAGCTCCACTCGACCTGCCAGTTGGGGCGGCGCCGAGAAGTCGCGCACCGAGAGGGTCAGGTGGCGGCGGTCGGCGGTGAGGGCGGACACCCGCACGTCGCCGGCCCGCCGCTGGCTGGTCGAGAGGACGGCGACGGGGCCCGCCGACTTCCCGCCGGCCACGAGCACCACGTCGCCGGGCCGGAGCCGGCCCAGGGC
The DNA here is from genome assembly GCA_035947635.1 of Acidimicrobiales bacterium. GTDB lineage: Bacteria > Actinomycetota > Acidimicrobiia > Acidimicrobiales > AC-14 > DASZJY01. Next base: position 2,105 of record DASZJY010000439.1, read on the forward strand.
CTCGGCGATCTCCGCCCGCAGCAGTCCGGGCGCCGGGCCCAGCTGCTCGAGACGGCGCACCAGCCGGCCGTACTCAACGACGTCGCCGCGCTCGCAGGTGGCCTCCCCCCGTGCCTTCTCGGCCGTGGCGCGACTGCGCTCGAGCTGCGCCTCGAGGCGCACGACGTCGCGGTCGGCCCGGTACTGGGCGAACGACAGGTTGAGCAGGTGGTGGGCGGCGTCAGGCGGGTAACGGCGCACCAGGTTCGCGGCCATGTTGTAGGTCGGGCGGAACGACGAGGTCAGCGCGTAGGTGCGCGTCGACGCCAGCCCCGCCACCTGGTCGAAGGGCACGAACGGCGACCACGGGACAACCGCGTAGCCCACGTCGTCGATGCCCCGGCGGCCGGCCCGGCCGGTGAGCTGGGTGTACTCGCCCGGCGTGAGGAACTCGTGGCGCTCGCCGGTGAACTTGGAGAGCTTCTCGATCACAACCGAGCGAGCGGGCATGTTGATGCCGAGGGCCAGGGTCTCGGTGGCGAACACGACCTTCACCAGTCCGGCGGCGAAGCAGGCCTCCACCGCCTCCTTGAAGGGCGGCACCATCCCCGCGTGGTGGGCGGCCAGGCCGGCCTCGAGGCACGTCAACCAGCGGCCGTAGCCCAGGGCGGTGAGGTCGGCGTCGGTGAGCACCTCGGTGCGGGCCTCGGCGACGGCCCGGATGGCCTGCCGCTCCTCGGCCGTGGTGAGCCGCAGGCCCTCGTCGAGGCACTGCCGGGTGGCGTCGTCGCAGGCGTTGCGGCTGAAGATGAAGTAGATGCACGGCAGCATCGACTCCTCGGCCAGGCGTTCGACGATCTCCGGGCGCCGGGGCGTGTACAGCCGCCCGCGGGGCCGGCCCCGCTCCCGGGCGCCCCGGGCGTGGTCGGCCCGGGCGTCGAGGCGGGCCGCCTCGACGTTGGGCTGACCGTCCACGAAGGTGGGGAGCAGCAGCAGGCGCTCCGACTGGCGGTCACCCACCAGGTAGAGGTTCCGCAGCTCCACCGGGCGTTGCTCCTCGATGACCGCGTCGGTGGCGCCCCGCACCGTCTGGACCCAGTCGGCCAGCTCCTCGGCGTTGGAGACCGTGGCCGACAGGCACACGAGGACCACCTCCGGTGGCAGGTGGATGATCACCTCCTCCCACACCGGGCCCCGGTAGGCGTCCTGGAGGTAGTGCACCTCGTCGAGGACGACGTAGCGCAGCCCGTCGAGGGTCGGCGAGCCGGCGTAGATCATGTTGCGGAGCACCTCGGTGGTCATCACCACCACCGGCGCGTCACCGGCGATGGCGTTGTCGCCGGTGAGCAGGCCCACCCGCTCGGGCCCGTGCCTGCGCCCGAGGTCGCCGAACTTCTGGTTGGAGAGGGCCTTGAGCGGCGTGGTGTAGAAGGCCTTGCCGCCCTCTTCGAGCGCCTTGGCCACCGCGTACTCGGCCACCACCGTCTTGCCCGAGCCGGTGGGCGCGGCCACGACGACCGACCGCCCGGAGTCGAGGGCGTCCATGGCCCGCAGCTGGAACGGGTCGAGCGGGAACCTGTAGGTGGCGGAGAAGTCCTCTCGCCTCATCGTGCGCCCCGCCCCCCTACTTCTTGAGCAGGCGCCCGACCAGGATGGCCCCCTCGTAGAACAGGTACATGGGGGCCGCCATGGCGAACAGCGAGTAGGGGTCGCCGCTGGGTGTGATGAGGGCGGCGACGCCGACGATGATCACGATCGCCGGGCGCCGCCACTTGCGCAGCCGCCGGCTGGGGACCACCCCGGCCAGCTGGAGGAACACGAGCAGGATCGGGAACTCGAAGGCGATGCCGAACGCCACGATCATGAGGATGATCAGGTTCAGGTACTTCGACGGGGTGAAGAAGGTCTCGAGGTCGTCGCCCCCGACGCCAACGAGGAAGCGAAGGGCGGGCTCGAAGGTGAGGAAGGCCACCGCCACGCCGCACAGGAAGAGGACGATCGAGGCGATGATGAAGGGGATGGCGTAGCGCTTCTCCTTCTTGTGCAGCCCGGGCGTGATGAACCGCCACAACTGCCACAGCACCACCGGCGAGGCCAGGAAGAACCCCCCGTAGGCCGAGATCTTGAGCCGGGTGGCGAAGCCTTCGAGCGGGTCGGTGATCACCAGGCGGGTCTTGCCGGTGACCTCCTCGTAGGGGCTGATCAGGAAGTCGAGGATCCGCTCGTACAGCAGGAAGGCAACCACGCCGCCCAGGGCCAGGGCGACGACGGAGATGATCAGCCTCCGGCGCAGCTCGGTGAGGTGCTCGACGAGCGACATGCGCCCGCCCTCGAGGTCCTCGACCTCCGTGTCTTCCGGCTTGATGGCGATGGGCCAGGCCTAGCTGGCGGCGCGGTCGACCGGCGGTTCGGGCGGACGGTCCCCGTCGACGGCGGGCTCGGCCTCGATCACGTTGCGGACCTCGCTCTGGAACCCCTGGGACCACCGCCGCACCTCGGCGATGGCCCGGCCGACCTGGCGCCCCGCTTCGGGAAGCCGCTTGGGGCCGAGGACGATGAGTGCGACGACGAGGATCGCGATGATCTCGGCGGGCCCGAGGTTGGAGGGCACGGGCCCGAGTCTACCGGCGAGCCGCTCAGCGCTTGCGGCGACTCTTCTCGAGCGACTCGCCCAGCTGGGCCATCTCCCCGCCGAGGTTCTTGAGCTCGGCGTTGACCTGGTCGCCCAGGGTCTCGACGTGCTGCTGGAGGGCGCGGGCCGCCCGGAGGACGTTGTGCAGGGCCCGGAAGATCACGAACGCACCGCCCACCACGACGACGGCCAGCCCCACCCAGAGCACCCAGATCATGGAGAGAGACTACCGGGGACCTTGCCGTAGAGTCCGCTGCCCGTGGAACCCCTGCGACGCCCCCCGATCGCGTTCGCCCACCGGGGGGCGAGGGCCCACGCTCCCGAGAACACCCTCGAGGCGTTCCAGTTGGCGCTGCGCCTGGGAGCCACCGGCCTGGAGAGCGACGTGTGGCTGACGGCCGACGGTGTGCCCGTCCTCGCCCACGACGGCCGAGTGGGCCGAGGGCTGCGGCGCCGGCGGCTGGCCGACCTGCCCCGTTCCGCTCTTCCCGGCTCCGTTCCTGGCCTCGCCGACCTCTACGCCGAGTGCGGCACCGGCTTCGAGCTGTCCCTCGACGTCTACGACCCGGCCACGGTCGACGCGGTCGTCGACGTGGCCCGCGAAGCGGGCCACGGCGCTCCCGAGCGGCTGTGGCTGTGCCATCCCGACTGGGAGCTGCTGGCCCGCTGGCGGTCGAAGTGGGCGGACGTCCGCCTCGTCAACAGCACCCGCCGCGACGACCTGCGCCAGGGCCCCGAGCGGCGGGCGGCCCAGCTGTCCGAGGCCGGCGTCGACGCGGTCAACCTCCACCACACCGACTGGACGGGCGGCCTCGCCACCCTGTTCCACCGCTTCGGACGCCTGGCCTTTGCCTGGGGCGCCCAGCACGAGCGCATCGTGCGGGAGCTTGCCCGCATGGGGATCGACGGGGTGTACGGCGACCACGTCGACCGCCTGGTCGAGGGCCTCAGATGACTGCTGTCCTATCGCGCTGCCAGCGACGGAGCTTTGCGAGGTCGCCCCTCAGCGCTTCGGGGCCGCAGGCCCGACTGAGTAGATCAGCAGTCAACTCAGAAGAGGCTGACTCAGAGCAGGCTGAGGGCGGTGAGGGGCCAGACCCGCACGAAGGCGCGGCCGACGATGAGGTCCTGGTCGATGGGACCGAAGAACCGGCTGTCCTTGGAGTTGTTGCGGTTGTCGCCCATCACCCACACCTGCCCCGGTGGGATCTGCCTGGGCTCGATGGGGCCGGTGACCACGCCGTCGCGGATGTAGGGCTCCTCGAGCTGCCGCCCGTCGATGAGGATCTTGCCGTCACGGGCCTCGATCGTCTCCCCGGGAAGGGCGATGACCCGCTTGATGAGGTCCTTGACGCTCGAGTTCTCCTCGCCCGGAGGGCTGCGGAACACGATGATGTCGCCCCGGTTGACGTCGTGGAGGTCGTAGCTCAGCTTGTTGACCAGCACCCGGTCCTGGATCTCCAGGGTGGGCTCCATCGAGCCCGGGGGGATGTAGAAGGCCTGGAGCAGGAACGTCTTGACGACGAAGGCGACGAGGAGCGCCCCGGCCAGGATGAGCACCCACTCGACCAGGCCCCGCAGCGCCGACGGCCGCTTCCGCTCCTCCTCCTCGTCCGGGAGCTCGGGCGCGTCAGGAGGATGCGCAAGGGTGTCGGCCACGGGCCGAGGCTAGTGCAGAGGTGCGGCTTGGGCGGATCGGTCCTTCCGGTACCGCGCCAAGACCCGGCAGGCGGCCGACCGTCCCGCCTCGGCATCGCCGTCCACCACCCGGGCGGCCGGCCCGAGGCGGAGCACGAGGCGCTCCAGCCACGGCCGCTCGCTGACGGCGAGCGTCACGCGGAGGCGGCCGTCGCCGAGCTCCTCGACCGCCTCGGTGGGGTACTGCTCCGCCACCCAGCGGCCGGCGGGGTCGAGGTCGAGCGTCACCCGGGGGTCGTCGGGACGGGCCTGGTAGACGCTGAGCTCGGGCCGGCGCTCGGGCGGCTCGAAGGCGGCGTCGAGCACCACCGCCTCCCGCACCCGGTCCACGCGGAACAGGCGCTCGTCCTCGACCGCGTGGCACCACGCCGACAGGTACCACTGGCCGCCGGCCGAGAACACCGCGTAGGGGTCGACGACCCGCCTCGTCCACTCGTCGCGCCCGAATGCGTAGTACTCGATCTCGACCTGGCGGCGGCGCCCGGCGGCCGCCGTCAGCACCTGGAGGGTCTCGGGCGGGGCGGCGCCGAGCGACACCTCGACCGACTCCCCGGCGTCGACGCCCAGGGCGGAGGCCAGCTTGGCCAGGCCGCGGGCGAGGGGCCCGTCGGGATCGGTACCGGGGGCGGCGAGCAGGGTGGTGCCGGCGGCCAGGAGGGCGAGGCCCTCGGAGGGGGTGAGCCGCAGGGGGCGGGCGAAGTAGTCGGCGTAGCGGATCCACACCCGGCCGTCGGCGACGTCGACGTCGATGAGGACGTCGGGCGTGTAGGGGTGGAGCCCGCACAGGAACAGCAGCTGCAGGTCGTCCAGGAGCTCCTCCTCCGAGCAGCCGAAGCGGGAGCACACCTCCTCGATGGTGGGGCCGTCGTGGGCGGCGACCCACGGCACGAGGGACAGGATCCGCTGGAGGCGCTCGTTGGCGCTCAGGCGTGGCACAGGGCCTCCAGCCAGGCCGCCACCTCGTCCCGCAGGTCGGGCGGGGCGAGCACCTCGGCGTGGTCCAGGAACCCGAGGACGAAGGAGCGGAACGCGTCCCGGTTGGTCACCCTCACCCGGAAGACGGCCGACCCGTCGGGGCGCCGTTCGGTGGCGGCATCCGGGCCCAGATGGCCGGCCGCCCACGCCGCCTGATCGGCGTCGACGAGGAGGTGCGCCTCGATCGCCTCGGCGGTGCCCGCCTCCCAGGGCAGCGGCGGCGCGGCGGCGGCGCGGCGCTCGAACACGCCGGCCTCCTCCCCCACCTCGACTGTCGACTCGAAACGGTCGAGGCGGAACGAGCGGTCGTCGCCGGAGTCGTGGTCCGTGCCGGAGAGGTACCAGTGCCCGTTGCGGAACGAGAGGCGGTGGGGCTCGACCATGCGTCGCTTGCCGCGGTAGTCGAAGGCGACCCGCCGGCGCTCGGAGATGGCCGCGAACAGCGGCGCCTGGTGGGGTTGGCCGGGAAGGGCGGCGACCGCCGCCGCCGGCCCCGCCTCGGCGACCTCCCCCCCCAGCTTCCAGAGCGCCTCTACCCCGTCCGCCCCCTCCAGGCGCACGGCCGACGCCGCCAGGTGGAGAGCGGCCAGCTCGTCGCCCTCCAGCCCGGGGTCGGGCAGGTAGTAGGCCTCCTTGGGGATCCGGTAGCCGATGGTGGCGGGGTCGGACTCGTCGACCGTCTCCACGACGATCGGCACCCCCATCTCCCGGAGCGTCTCCTTGTCCCGCTCGAAGGCCCGGCGGAAGGCGGACCTCTCGGCCGCGTACCCAGGGACCCGCTCCCGGAGCTCCTCGGCCGTCAGCGGGCGGGGTGCCTCGAGCAGGGCGGCGACCAGGTTGATGAGCCGCTCCAGCCGGTGCACGCGGGCCCACGGTAGTGCCACTCCGGGGCCTCGGCGGGGGCCTCCGGAACCATCCGGTAACCTCGGATGTCGGTGTCCACCGCGCGCATGTCCACCAGGCGCAAGGTTCTCCTGCTGCTCCGGAAGCAGCCTGGCGTGACGGTCGCCGAGTTGGCATCGCAGCTCGACCTCACCGGTATGGGGGTTCGCCGCCACCTCGACTCCCTGGAGGCCGACGGCCTGGTCGAGCCCACCCAGTGCACCCGCAAGGGGCCCGGCCGGCCCGCGTCCGGGTGGCGCCTGTCGGCCGCCGGGCTGGAGCTCTTCCCCCGGCGCTACGACGGCGTCGCCCTCGACGTGCTCGACGACCTCGGCGAGCTGGCCGGGCCGGAGACGGTCGACGCGGTGTTCTCGGCCCGCACCGAGAAGCTGGTGGGCAGCTACGAGTCGGCGCTGGAGGGTGCGGAGGAGCTGCCCGAGCGGGTGGCGGGCCTGGCGCGGATCCGCGACGACGCCGGCTACCTGGCCGAGTGGGCGGAGGCCGGCGATGGGAGCCTCGTGCTCACCGAGAACAACTGCGCCGTCCACAAGGTGGCCGAGCGGTACCCCATGGTGTGCGCCCAGGAGCTGGCGCTCATCCGGCGAGTGCTGGGGCCCGACGTCGAGGTCAAGAGGACCGCCCACACCATGGCCGGCGACGCCGTCTGCTCCTACTGCATCCGGCCACGCGCCCAGAGCTGACGGTCGACGAGGCGCCCGACCTCGTCGCCGCCGCCCGGCAGGTGGCCGACTCGGTCCTGGCGCCGTCGGCGGAGGAGACCGACCGGGCGCCCGTCGTGCCGGCGGGCCACCTGGACGCGCTGGCAGCGGCAGGGCTCAACGGCCTGTCCGGTCCCCGAAGCGCGGGCGGGTCCGACGCGCCGGCCGCAGTCGTCCGCCAGGTCTACGAGGCGCTGGCGGGGGCGTGCGGGGTCACGTTCTTCACGTGGGTGCAGCACCACGCGCCCGTCCGTCTGGTGGCTTCCTCCGACAACCTCGCCCTGCGCGAGAGATGGCTCCCGGTGCTGTGTGGTGGGACGGTGCTCGGGGGCGTGGCCTTCGCCTACCTGCGGCGGCCGGGCCCGCCGGCGGTGGTGGCCCGCCGGGCGGCCGGCGGCTGGATGGTCGATGGAGAGGCGCCGTGGGTGACGTCCTGGGGGCTGGCCGGTCTCTACGCGGTGGCGGCCCGCGTGGCGGGAGACGGTCCTGTGCTCTTCTCCGCGGTGGCGCCCGCGGGGTCGCCGGCGTCAGGTTCCCTTCGGGCCTCCCCCCCGCTGGCCCTGGCCGCCATGTCCGCGTCGGCGACGGTGCGGTTGGCCTTCGACGGGCTGTTCGTCCCCGACGAGGACGTGATCTCCACCATCGACATGTCCCGGTGGGAGCACCACGACCGCGCCGCCACCGCCCAGCCTCACCCCGCCCCGCTCGGTCTGGCGGCGACGGCCACCGCCCTGCTGGCCCGGCTGGCGGAGGACAGCGGGCAGGCCGCCGTGGCCTCGGCGGCCGAGGCCCTGGGCGGCGAGCTGGCCGAGTGCCGCCTGCACTCCTACCGCCTGGCCGACGATCCCTCGTCCGACGAGACCCACCTCGCTCGGCTGCGGGTGGCCCGGGCGTGGGGCCTCGACCTCGCCCTGCGTTCGGCCCAGGCGCTGGTGGCAGCCACCGGAGGCGGTGCCATGGCTCTCTCCCACCCGGGCCAGCGACTCGTGCGGGAGGCATCGTTCTGGTCGATCCAGGCCCAGAGCGAGGCGGTGCGGGCGGCGACGCTCGCTCGCCTGGTCGCCCGTCAGCCGCCCGAACCCGCCAGCTGAGCGGCGGCCACGCCGGCTGCCCCCGCCCACCGGAAGAAGTCGGGGTCGTCGGCCGGGCTGCGGCCCATGGTGTCGACCTCGAGATCGTGCTCGGCGAGGAGGGCGGCGACGTCGGGGACGTCCACCTCGACGAGGGCATGGTGGGCGGCGATCGGTTGCACCGTCGGCGCCTCGCCCCGGGGAACGGCGACCGTGGCTCGGCGCGCCGCTGCCCACAGCGAGGCGGCGGTGTGGTCGCTCACTCCCCGGTGCCGCGCCCGGGCGTCGGCACCCGAGTAGCGCACCGCCACAACGGGGCGCCCCCCGAGAAGGGCGGCGGCGTCGACCATCGACGCCACCTCCAGTCCGCTGAACCCCAGACGCGTGCGCGTGCCGACGCCACCGGGACCGGCCGCGACCACCACGACCTGCGAACCCTCAGCCACCGCC
>DASZJY010000440.1:0-6677 GCA_035947635.1 Acidimicrobiales bacterium
GGGCGCGGGCCCGGGCGCAGACGGCGGCCGACGCCGCTGCCCTGGCCGGGGCGGCCGACGGGGAGCCCGCCGCCCGTGCCCTGGCCGAGGCCAACGGCGCCCGGCTGGTGGCGTTCGAGGAGCACGGGCGGGACACGCGGGTCGTCGTCGCCCTCGGTCCTGCCCGCGCCACCGCCCGGGCCCGGCGTGAGGCGGGGGAGCCGGGCGGGGGCAGCGGTGGACATCCGGGGGCTCCTTCCGCCGACCCCGGCGGGCTGGCACCGGCCATGCGAGCGGCACTGGCCCGGGCCGAGCAGCTTCTCGGCGAGCCCGTGCCGATCACCTCGGGCTACCGGTCACCCGAGAAGCAACGCGCCCTCTGGCTGAACCGGGCGGCGAACCCCTACCCGGTGGCGGCACCGGGGACCTCGATGCACGAGCGGGGCCTGGCGGTCGACGTGCCCGCCTCGTTCGTGCCCCGGCTGGCGTCGGTGGCGGCCCGGGCGGGGCTGTGTCACCCCTATCCGAAAGCCGACCCGATCCACTTCGAGGTATGTCGATAACCTGTGCAGCCGTGAGCGAGGACGGCGTCATGTCTGGGGGCGTGGCGTCAGCCGAAAAGCAGCACGGCGCGCGCCCCGATGAGCGGTCGAGCTGGTGGGCCGGGTGGAAGGAGAGGCGGGCGGAGGCACGCCGCCAGCGGCGCATGCGGGGGGTGGTGCGCAGGATCGACCCCTGGTCGGTCTTCCGGGTGTCGCTCGTGTTCTACGTGGCGATGTACTGCATCCTCGTGGTGGCCGGGGTGCTGCTCTGGAGCGCGGCCACCGCCACCGGCTTCCGCGCCAACGTCGAGGACTTCATCGCCAGCCTCGCCGAGTCGGGCGAGTTCCGCTTCGTCGCCGACGAGCTCTTCCGCGCCTCGGTCATCTGCGGCGCCATCCTCACCGTGATGGGCACCGGGGCCAACGTGCTGTTCGCGGTGCTCTACAACCTGATCAGCGACGTGGTCGGCGGGCTGGTCGTGGTGGTCGAGGAGAAGCCGTCCCGGAAGGCCCTGAAGAGCGTGGGCGAGGTGCCGCCCGACGAGCAGCCCGAGGACCAGCCCGCGGAACCGCCCGAGCCCGAGGAACCCGCAGAGGGGGCGGCAGCCGCCGAAGGCGAACCCGAGCCCGTTCCCGAGAAGCCGTCGGTGCCGGCGGCCGCGGCCGCCGCCGCCTCGGTGATGCCCGGGGTGGTCGGGCCGGCAACTCCGGCGACCGCCCCGGCGGCGGCCACCCCGGCCGCCATCGTCGGCGACTTCGGCCTGGGCCTCGGTCCGGCCGGCACGAGTCCCTCCACACCCCCCGACGGCTGACAGAAGCCCGCGCCCCGCGCCTGCCACTATTGCGTCGCGCTCGATAAGGTCCGGGCCCAGGCCTGCGGTTGGCAGGGGGTTACATGGAGGCGAGAGGGGTTGGACGGCGGGGCGTCTGCGTCCTCGCTGCCCTGGCCGTGCTCGCCGCCGGGTGCGGTGACGACAGCGAGGAGTCCACCGCTCCCGCCTCGACCGCGCCCGGGTCGACGGTGGCGTTCCCCACCGTGATCACCGTTCCCCGGTCGCTCACCGAAGGCGAGACGCAGCGAGCGTCGCCCCGGTGGGAGCAGGTGCGGGTCGTCACCGGGAACGAGCCGGCCGCCATCGGGCCGTTCACCATCGCCCCGGGGGCCATCCAGTGGCGGGTGAAGTGGAGCTGCGAGACGGGCACGATCCGGATCCTGACCACCCCGCCGCCCTCCCGCGCCGGGCCTCTGGTGGAGAGCCCCTGCCCCGAGCGGGGCGAGGGCTATTCGCGCCAGACGGGTGACGTCACCCTCGACGTGCAGGCGTCGGGCCCGTGGAAGGCGACGGTGGAGCAACAGGTCGACACACCGCTGGACGAGCCGCCGTTACCGGAGATGACCGGTGCCGAAGTGCTGGGAAGGGGCGAGTTCTACAACGTGGAGAAGACGGGGAAGGGAACCGCGATCCTCTACCGGCTGCCCGACGGTCGCCGGGCCCTGCGCTTCGAGCCGGGCTTCGAGGTCTTCAACGACCCCGACCTGGTGGTGTGGTTGAGCGAGGCCACCAACCCCCGCACCAGCAGGGAGGTGGTGGACAGCAACCACGTCGAGATCGCCGCCCTCAGGGCGACCAAGGGCTCCCAGAACTACATCCTGCCCGACGACCTCCCGCTGGACCGCATCGGCTCGGTGGCCCTGTACTGCGTGCCGGTCCCGTCGATCTACACCGCCGCGAGCCTGTCGTGAGGACCGTGAGGCGGGCGCTGGCCACCGTCGTGCTCCTGGGGCCGCTGTTGGTCGCCTGCGGCGACGAGGGCGGTTCCTTCGAGGCGGGTCCGGGGGCCGAGGCCCGGGCGGGCCGGTGGAAGACGTGGGTGCTTTCCTCGCCGACCGAGATCGAGGTGCCCCCGCCGCCAGAGGGCGACCGGGCCCGGGCCGAGGCGGACGAGGTGCGGAGGCTGTCGGCCGCCGCCCGACCCGAGGACCGCGCCGAGGCCGAGAAGTGGAGCCAGACGCCCGCGACCCGCCCCTGGCTCGACTTCAACATCGAGCTCGTCGCCGCCGGCGTGAAGGACCCACCGCTGGCCTCGCGGGGCTACTCGCTCACCAGCATCGCCATCTACGACGCCCTGGTCGCCGCCTACCACTGGAAGTACGAGTACGAGCGCCGGTCGCCGGCGACGGCCCAGCCGCTGGTGCCGGCGGGGCCCGACCCCTCGTACCCGTCGGAGCACGCGGTGATCGCCGGCGCCGCCTCCCGGATGCTCACCTATCTCTTCCCCGAGCGACCCGTCGGCCTGTTCGACGAGCTGGCCGAGAAGGCGGCGACCTCGCGCGTGGTGGCCGGGGTGAACTACCGCAGCGACGTGGACGCGGGCCTGGCCCTGGGGCGGGCCGTGGCCGACAGGGTCATCGCCCGGGCTCGCACCGACGGCTCGGAGGACCAGTGGGACGGCAGCCGCCCGCCGGGGATCGGAAGGGGCCCCCAATTCTGGGAGCCGTCCCCCGGCTCGGTCACCCCTCCCACCCAGCCGCTGGCGGGTCGGTGGAAGACGTGGGTGCTGCGGTCCGGCGACCAGCTGCGTGCGCCTCCGCCGCCGCCCTACGGCTCACCCGAGCATCTGGCCGCCACTCGTGAGGTCATGAACGTCCGGGCCAACCTCACCCCTGATCAGGAGAAGATCGCCCGCTTCTGGGCCGGTGGCCAGGGCTCCGCCCTCCCGCCCGGGATCTGGAACCAGATCGCTCAGGAGTACATCGCCGGCGCACGCCTAACGACCCCTCGGGCGGCCCGGCTACTGGCGTCGCTCAACGCCGCCGAGCACGACGCCGCCGTCGCCACCTGGGACACCAAGTTCGCCTACTGGACCGCCCGGCCCTTGAACGCCATCCGAGACCTGGGCCTCGACCCCAACTGGACGTCGTTGCTCAACACCCCGAGCTTCCCGTCCTACACGTCGGGCCACGCCGGCTACTCGGGGGCGGCCGTAGAGGTCCTCTCGTTCTTCTTCGCGTGGGCGGCGACGAAGTTCGAGGACAAGGCGGCGGAAGCCGCCGAGTCTCGGCTCTACGGCGGCATCCACTACCGCTACGACAACCAGGTGGGGCTCGACCTCGGCCACAGGATCGGTCGCATGGTGGTAGAGCGCCTCAAGACGGACAACGCCGGCACGTAGCGCTGGGGCCGCCCCGGCCCCAACCCGGCCCGGCCGACCCCCGCCCCCAACGGCCACCTGGCTGATCAGTTCGCCCAGGTGGCTCCCCAACGGCCACCTGGCTGATCAGTTCGCCCAGGTGGCTCCCGCGCCTCAGCAGACCTGACGCCGGCCTGACGCTTCCGACGAGAGACAGTCCACGCTCACCAGGCCCCAGCCGCTCCCGTCAGGACGGACGCCGAAGAGGGCATCGTGGGGTCCCGGGTTCTCGGGCGGGCCGGCGAAGGTCTGGCGGGCGAAGGACGCGTCGCACTGGGCTGGGCCCTCGGGCCGGAGGGCCGCCAGCACCGCAGGGGACAGCTCGAACTGGGCTCCTTGATCCCGCATCACCTGGAGCAGCTCCTGGCTGTCGCACGCCAGGCCGGCCGCCCGTCCTGCCGGCGCGGTGGTGCCCGCAGCGGCGGCGGAGGTCGAGGTGGCCGGCGGTTGGGTGGTGGTCGGAGACGCCTCGTCCGTGTCGTCGTCGGCGCAGCCGACAGCGGCCAGGCACACCAGGGCCAGCAGCACGCCGGCAGCACGCGCCCCGGGCTGGCTCACGACCGGGCTCCGGAGACGCGGACGGCCCTGGGGGCGCTGACGAGACCCGCTCCGAACTCGTCATCGCGCCCGGGCACCCCCAGGTCGTCGGCCGACTCGAGGAGGGCGGCCCGCACGTCGGCGGGGTGGACGGCCCGCCCGGAGGCGACGACCAGCGCCGCCGTCCCCGAGACGTGGGCGGCGGCGGAGGACGTGCCCTCGATGAAGCAGAAGCAGAAGGTGTCCCTCTGGTCGAGGACCGTCTGCTGGACGATCCCGTCCTGCAGCCCGTCGCGGTCACCGTCGGCCGACAGGTCACCGCCGGGAGCGACCAGGTCGAGGCGGGGCCCAATGTTCGAGTAGGCCGCCCGGGACCTGTCCATGCGCAAGGCGCCCACTGCCACCACGCCCGGGTAGGCGGCGGGGAAGGCGGCCGAGGCGCCGCCGTCCTCGCCCAGAGGGGCGACGACGGTGACGCCCTTCTCGATGGCGTAGCGGACCGCCTCGGCGACCTCGGGGTCGTCCCCCCGGCTGGCCAGGCTGACGTTGGCCACGTGGGCCCCGTGGTCGGCGGCGAACCGCAGGCCCTGCGCGACCTCCGTCCCGCCGGCCGCCTCTCCCCCGGCGGGGACGACCCGGATCGGCATGATCGCGGCACCGGGGGCGACCCCCGCTCCCCCGAGGCCGTTGCCCGTCGTCTGGGCGATCGTGCCCGCCATATGGGTGCCGTGTCCGGGGCGGCCGGCGACGGCCTCGTCGTTGGGGTGGGCGTCGCCGTCCACGAAGTCCCAGCCCGCCACGAAGCGCGTACCGGCCAGGTCGGGGGCCCTCCGGTAGGGCCCCTCGTCCTCGTAGGCGACGCCGGTGTCGAGGACGGCCACGATCGCCCCTTCGCCGGTGGTCACCTGCCAGGCATCGGGGATGCCGATCATCCGCAGGTGCCACTGGCCACCGAAGAGGGGGTCGTCCGGAGCAGGCACCGCCGACGGGGCGGGCGCAGGCGGGGCGCCGGCGGTGTCCGAGGAGCCCGCACAGGCGGCGACGAGGAGGCCGGCCACGGCCAGAGCGACGGTACGGACACCCGCCGCCGTCATCTACGTGGACGGGTGCGGCTGGTCGACGAGGTCGGAGGCGGCGACCTTCCCCGACGGAGCCTCCCCGCCCCCGGCTCCTCCAGGCCGCCGTCGCTCCCGCTCGAGGGCCCCGAGGGCGGCGAGGAGCGAGAAGAACGCGAGCGTGCCCACGAAGACCCACGCCACCGGCCCCCCACGCCGGTGGTCCGCCTCGGTGAAGAGGATGTCCTGGCGGCCGTTCCCCTCGTTCCCGAACCGGGTGTCCGTCCAGGCCGCCAGTGTGCCGTCGTCGGAGCTGAGCAGGCCGAGGCGCGACCCGAAGTCGATGGGGAAGGTGGCGTCGACGAACGGGCCGACGTTGGAGTCGAACGAGCGGGACGACACCCGGTGGTTCTCGAAGGTCCGCCCGCCGTCGGTCGACTGGGCGAGGAACGCGTCGGTCATGACGTTGCCCCGATCACGGCGCCGGTCGAGGAACAGCACGTCGACCCGTCCCGACGGGGCGACGGCGACCCGGGGCATGTACTGGGAGGTGCCGTCCTCCGCCGGGTTGTCGTTGACCCGGGTGGCCTCGGACCAGGTTTGCCCCCCGTCGACCGAGCGCCGCAGGTACACGTCCTCGCTGCCGTCCCGCCCGTCGGTCCAGCTCACGTAAAGGCTGCCGTCAGCCCCCGGCGCCAGCGACGGGAACTCGACGAGGAACACGAGGAAGCGCCGGGTCGGGACGACGCCCGACTCGAGCTCGGTGCCGGCCGAGAAGCTGCGCCCGCCGTCGGTCGAGCGGCTGAGGACGAGGGCGAAGGGCTCCTCCCAGGTCGGCCCCTCGAGGAACTCGAAGTCCCGCCGGTCGCCCTTGAAGTCCTGATAGAGGACGACGAGGTCGCCCCGGGCGTCGATGGCAGGGGTGGCGGCCCCCACTCGCGGGCGGTTGGCGTCGCTGACCGGCACGGGAGGCGAGAAGGTCCGGCCCCCGTCGGACGACCGCGAGGCGACGATCGGGTTGGGCTCGCCTGCCATGCGGAGGAAGCCCACCTCGGCCGCCTGGAGCCAGGTCACGTGGACGGTGCCGTCGGGCCCCACCACCAGGCGGGCGCCGAAGGCCAGCCTTCCGGTGACCCGCGCCGGCTCGGACAGGCTGCGCCCTCCGTCAGTCGACCTGGCGACCCAGAGGTTGTCGGGCACGTTGCCCTCCCCGACGAGGTTCACGTAGCTCACGTAGAGGGTGCCGTCCGGCCCGAAGGCGACGTCGGGGGCGAAGGGCCGGTCGATCCCCGCGGGCAGGGGCAGCTCGGTGGACCGCCAGTGGCGGCCCCCGTCGGTGCTCCAGTGCAGGAGGGAGGAGAAGGCGGGACGG
>DASZJY010000441.1:0-2978 GCA_035947635.1 Acidimicrobiales bacterium
CTCTCGGCCAGGCCCACCAGGGCCTGGACGGCGGGGGCGTCTGGCGCCAGGTCGATGGGTGCGACGCCCTTGCGGTCCGCCTCGACGATCTTGGGGTCGTCGGGCACTCCCACCACTTCGCAACCGGGGAAGGCGGACCGCACGATCTCGAGGTCGGCGTCGTCGCGGAGGCGGTTGGCGACGACGACGACCCGGGTGACGGCCCGCTCGCGGGCCAGCTCAACCGCCCGCATCCCCACCTCGACCGACTTCGGCGTGGGCTCGACGACGACGAGCACGGTGTCGACGCGCTGGTCGGAGAGCCGCGTCAGGGTGCCGACGCCCGCTTCGAAATCGGCGACGACCACGTCATCCTCGAACTTCGCGGACCCGAGCAACTGCTCGGGAGACAGCCCACATCAGAGTCAGCCGGGTTCGGGGTTGTCGATACGGCTCACCACGGCCAGGCGCACGCCGTCGGGGCCGTCGGACCCGTAGCGGTCGATCAGCGTGTCCCAGTCGCCCGCGTGCTGCTCCTCGCCCTCGTCGAGGGCCTGGCGCATGGACACCAGCCGTTCGGTCTCTTCGTCGCCCACGCCGAGGGAGATGCCCAGATTGGGGTTGGAGTCGCAGTCGAGGGCGACGACGGATTTGCCGCCGCGCGCAAGGGTGCGAGCGACGACCGACGACGTCGTCGTCTTTCCCGAGCCCCCTTTGCCCACCACTGCCAGCTTCAACGCACCATCTCCTCGCTGAGAAGCTCTGCCAACGACTCTACCGCCTTGACCGCCGGACATCCGGGGGCGGCGTCGATCGGGGCGCGGCCCTCCCGCTCGGCCTGGGCCAGCGCCTCGTCCCACGGCACCGTGGACACGACCTCGAGGCCGGTGCGGCGGGCCACCAGCTCGGCGTCATCCGGCTCCCGAGCCTTGCTCACCACCGCCACCACCCGCTGGGGGCCGCTCTCGAGCTGGGCCATGCGGGCCAGCCGCCGGACCGAGAGCAGCGAGTGGGCGGTGGGCTCCACGACGATGAGCACGGTCTGGGCGAAGTTGCCCCAGCCGGTGAAGGCCTGGCGGGTGCCGCCGAGGAGGTCGCCCACGACGTTCCACTGGTCGGCGGACAGCTCGCGCACGATCTGGAGGAAGGCGAGCTGGGACCGGAAGAGATTGGGGTTCGGCCCCCGGATCTTTCCGAACTGGAGGAAGCGGACACCGTCGGGGCCGGTGACGGCGTAGCGCTCCACCGCCTCCTCGGCGCTCAAACCGGGCCGGAGGCGGAACCGGGGGCCCGTCTCACCCTCCTGGCGTTCGACGACGGCGTCGTCGGGGATGGGGGCCTCGTCCGACTTCAGTCCCAGGGAGAGGGCGAGCCCGGGGAGGGGGTCGGAGTCCACGGCCAGGACGGGTGTGCCCCCCCTGGCCAGCACGCGGGCGAGGGTACCGGCGATCGCCGACTTCCCCGCCCCACCTTTGCCCACGAACGCGACCTTCACGCCGCCGGACTCTACCGCCGGGGTGGCAAGCCCGAGGTCGCCGGCTTCCGGCACACGGCGAGCCACTTGCGGCGAACTGATGGTGGAAATGGCTCCTGGCGAGCCATTCACCCGATCAGTTCGGGCTGGGGGCTGCCGGCGCGCCGGGCCGAAGGGGCCTCAGAAAGGGGCGAGAAGGGGCCTCGACTGGCAAGAGGCCCCTTCTCGGGAGGGGGTTGCACCGCGAACGGTGCGGCAGGGTCCTACCCGTCCGCTTTCCGCCCAAAACGGGCCGGGCAACATTTTCCCGCCGGTCGACGCCGGTCAGTTTCCGGCCGCCAGCTCCACCGTCACCGAGAGGGCGTCACCAGGGCGGACGTCGAGGGCGGCGATCCGGCCCGCCTCCCTGACGTCGGCGGCGGCCTGGGCCAGGGCGGCCAGGCGCGGGGCAGCGTCGACGACGACGGCCCGGTCCACCTCGGCCCGCATCGAGGCCCGCGCCGCCGTCTTGGACTTGCGGACCTCGCCCAGCACGGCGGCCGCTGCTTCGAGCACCAAGGGGTCGGCATCCCCGGCCGCCTCTCGGACCTCGGCCGCCCGGGGCCACGGGGCGCGGTGCACCGAGCCCTCCTGCCACCACGACCACACCTCCTCGGTGACGAAGGGAAGGAAGGGCGCGAACAGGCGTAGGAGGGTGGACAGGGCGAGGGTCAGGGCGTGGTGGGCGGAGGCGGCCGCCTCCTCGCCCTGGCTGCCGTAGGCCCGGCTCTTGACCAGCTCCAGGTAGTCGTCGCAGAACTCCCAGAACAGGCCTTCGGTGCGCTCGAGGGCGCGGGCGTAGTCGTAGCCCGAGAAGGCGGTGGTGGCCTCCTCGACCAGGTTGGCCAGCCGGCCCAGCATGGCGCGGTCGAGGGCAGTGAGCTCGACGGGGCCGTTCGGGCCCCCGCCCTCCGGCGCCGTGTCGCCGGCGAGGGTCAGCACGAACCGGGAGGCGTTGAGCAGCTTGATGGCCAGGCGGCGACCCACCCGCATCTGCCCCTCGTCGAAGGCGGTGTCGACGCCGGGGCGCCCGCTGGCGGCCCAATAGCGGACGGCGTCGGCGCCGTACTGCTCGAGCAGCCCGAGGGGCGTGATCACGTTGCCCTTGGACTTGGACATCTTCTTCCGCTCGGGATCGAGGACCCAGCCGGAGATGGCGGCGTTCGCCCACGGGAGGCAGTTGTGCTCGAAGTGCGACCGGACGACGGTGGAGAACAGCCAGGTCCGGATGATCTCGTGGGCCTGGGGCCGCAGGTCCATGGGGAACACCCGGCCGAACAGGTCGGTGTCGTCCTCCCACCCCCCGGCGATCTGGGGGGTGAGCGACGAGGTGGCCCACGTGTCCATGACGTCGGCGTCGCCGGTGAAGCCACCCGGCCGGTCGCGCTGGTCGGCCGTGTACCCGGCGGGCATGTCGGTGGACGGGTCGAGGGGGAGATCGTCCTCGGCGGGCACCAGCGGGTGGTCATAGTCGACGGTGCCGTCG
>DASZJY010000442.1:0-4862 GCA_035947635.1 Acidimicrobiales bacterium
CCGTCCCGAGCCCTGCCCCCGAGGCGGACCTTGGAGCCGGCCAGGCCGATGTCGCCGACCTGGTGCTGGGCACACGAGTTGGGGCACCCGGAGATGTGGACGTGCAGTGACGAGTTGCGGCCCAGCGCCCCACTCTGGAGCAGAGTTGCGCCGGCGTCGGGCGCAGTTGTGATGCCCAGCGCGCACACCGCCGAGCCGGTGCAGGCGCGTACGGACGCCACGTGGGACTCACCGAGGAGGTAGAGGCTCCGTTCGAGCAGGGCCTCGCGGACGGGGACCACGCCGTCCATGGGCACGTTGCGGGGGACCACGTTCTGGTCACGAGAGAGGTTGAGGGCCCCGTCGGACCACGTGTCGGCCAGGTTGGCGATGGCGTCGACGTCGGCGCCGTAGAGGTCACCCAGAGGAGCGTCGACGGTGAGCACGGCCCTGCCCGGCTGGCGCTGGGGCCGGACACCCGCGGACCACCCGCCCGGCGGCACGCGCTTCAGGATGGCGACCCGGTCGGAGTCACCCAGCACGTCCACCGGCGCCACGGGCGGGTGGGGCCGCTCTCGGGCCGCGGTGAACGCCCGCTCCCATGCCGCCCGGAACCCGTCGGGGCCCAGCTTCTCGGCCGCGTACTTCATGCGGCCCTTGGCCGGGGCCTCGAAGTCGCCGTGCTCCACGAACACGTCGATGAGGGCCCGGCCGCCGCCAGCACATCCGAGCGGGGGACGAAGTCGGCCAGCTTGACGGCCAGGTGGGGGTCGCGGCCGAGGCTTCCCGCGCCCCACACCTCGTACCCCGGCTGTCCGTCGACCACCACGGACACGAAGCCGCCGTCGTTCAGCAGGGCGTCGTCACGGCACCGGGGCGAGCCGCCGAAGGCCAGGTTGACCCGGCCCGGGAGCTGGCAGTTGAGGGTCGCCGACCGGGCCAGGATGGCGTCGGACACCGCCCGGGCGTCGGGAAGGCAGTCGAAGGGCTCGTCCAGGCTGACGCCGGCGTACTCCGAGCTCATGACGTTGCGCATCGTGTGCCCGCAGGCCGAGCGCGTGGTGAGGCCCAGGTGCGAGATCCTGTCGAGCAGCTCGGGCACCTTGCGGTCCTCGACCCAGTGCAGCTCGACGTTCTGGCGTGTCGTCACGTGGATCCAGTCGTTGCCGTAGCCGCGGGCCAGCCGAGCCAGGCCCCGCGCCTGGGCGGTGGGGAGCACCCCGCCCGGGATCCGCACCCGGATCATGAAGACGTGGTCCTGCTCCTGGGCGCACACGCCGTAGGTCTTCAGTGCGTAGCGGTCCTCGGGCGCAAGCCAGCCGTCGCCCTCGGCCGCCAACCGCTCGAAGGCGACCTGCAGCCCACGCCGCTTGGCCTCGGGGACGTTGGGTCCGGCCACACACTGAAGCTAAAGAAGCCAGGTTGCACGGGCGTGTGCCGGTTGTTTCGGGAAGAAGAAGCCCTGCTCACCGCAAGGTGACGCCGAGACGGTTCTCGGCCGCCCGCCGTAGACGCCACCGAAGGCGGCCCCACGGTTGGCGACAAGGCGAGGCAAAGCCTCGCCAGGAAAGAAGTGAGCGCTGCGGGAGGCCGGCTCCGCCGACCGACCGAAGCACATCAGAACTCGCCGAGCAACCTCTGGTTGCGAAGGCGATTACCGACGCGAGGCGCAGTTGATGCAGAGGCGGGCGGCGGGCGCCGCCTCGAGGCGAGCGGGGGCGATGTCCTGCCCGCAGCTCTCGCACTTGCCGTAGGTGCCGGCGTCGAACTTGGCGAGGGCGTCCTGCACCTCAGCCAGCGACTCCTGGAGCGACGTGGCCAAGGCTTCGACCTCGGCCCGCTCGGCCGTCACCTGGCTCGAGTCGGCGAAGTTGTGGTCGAAGGACAGCGAGGTGGAGCCGCCGTGGCCGAGTTCGGCCAACCGCCGGCTGAGCTGGGCCTTCTCGGCTTCGAGCTCGCGCCGGAGGTCTCCCAGAGCTGCGTCGCTCTGCACGGAGCCAGCCTACTCGCTGACCCCGGCTCGCGGATGAGCGGCCGCGTAGACCTGCCGCAGGCGCTCGGCCGAGACGCATGGGGCTCCTTCGGCGGTCCCCGGGGAGTGGCCGAGCAACTGGTGCACGACGCTCCGGTCCGCTCCCCGTTCGAGCATGTGGGCGGCGCACGAATGGCGGAGGACCTCGGGTGTCAGTCGGTCGCCGAGGCCCACCTGTCGGCCGTGGCGGTGCACGACGCGCCAGGCTCCCTGGCGGCTCAAACGCCCGCCCCGGGCGTTCAGGAAGACCGCCTCGGCGTCGGCCCGATCGGCCCAGCGGTGCGGCACCAACGCCCCCCGAGCCGAGGGCGCCAGCCACGCCGCCAGCGCCTTCCGAGCCGGCCGAGCCACCGGGACCACCCGGGCATGGGCGGTGGCCGTGCCGACCCGCAACTCCCCCGCCGGCCGGTCGACGTCGGCGAGGGACAGCCCCACCAGCTCCGACACCCGCAGGCCGCACGCGTACAGGACCTCGAGGATGGCGCGGTCGCGGCGGGCCACCGCGTCGTCGCCCACCACCGCATCGAGGAGCGACACCACCTCCTCCACCGAGAGGACCGTGGGAGCTCCCGGTGGGACGGAGAGCGTGCGCACCCCACCGGCCGGGTTCCCGGCCGCCCCACCTGATTCCTGCACGAACCGGTGCACCGCCCGGACGGAGACCACGGCCCGAGCCACCGACGCGGGCGCCTTGCCCGAGGCGCGGAGGAAGGCCACGTATTCCTCCACCACCGCCTCGCTCACGTCGCCGAGGGCCAGGCCCCGACGGCCGAGGAAGGCGATGTAGGCGGCCAGGTCACGGCGGTAGGCGGCGAGGGTGTTGGCCGAGCGGCGCTTCTCGGTGGCGAGCCACGAGAGCAGCCCCTCCACCGGCTCCGGCAGAGGTGCGGCCGTCACCCGCTCCCGAGGAGGACGAGCGGGTCGACCGCCTCCTGGCCGAGGGCGTCGGCGACGACCGGGTTCGCCACCCGGCCGCCGACGGTGTTGACGCCGGTGACGAGAGCGGGGTCGCGGGCCACCGCCCCCGCGACGCCCAGTCCGGCCAGCTCCACCAGGTAGGGCAGGGTCGCGCTGGTGAGGGCGTAGGTCGAGGTGTGGGGGACCGCTCCGGGGACGTTGCCGACGGCATAGTGGATGACGCCGTGGACCTCGTACACGGGGTGTGCGTGGGTCGTCTCGCGGATGGTCTCGATGCAGCCGCCCTGGTCGACGGCGACGTCGACGACCACCGCCGCCTGCTTCATCGACCGCACCATGTCCTCGGTGACCAGCACCGGGGCCCGCCCCCCCGGCACGAGTACCGCCCCGATGACGAGGTCGGCCTCGGCCACGACACGCTCGATCACGCCGCGGTTGGAGGCCAGGGTCATGATGCGTCCGCGGTGGATCTGGTCGACCCACCGGAGGCGGTCGAGGCTCTTGTCCAGGAGCAGGACCTCGGCCTCCATGCCCTGGGCGATCCACGCCGCGTTCCACCCGACGTTGCCGGCGCCGAGGACGACGACCCGCGCCGGTCGCACGCCCGGCGCCCCCCCGAGGAGCACACCCCGTCCGCCGGCGTCCCGCTCGAGGTAGTGGGCGCCGATCTGGGGTGCCATGCGCCCCGCCACCTCGCTCATGGGGGCGAGCAGCGGCAGGGCGCCGTTCGCGGTCTGCACCGTCTCGTAGGCGAGCGCCGTCGTGCCCGCACCGAGCAGGGCCTCGGCCACCGTGGGGTAGGCGGCGAGGTGGAGATACGTGAACAACGCGAGGTCGGGCCGCAGATAGGCGTACTCGGCCGCTTGGGGCTCCTTGACCTTGGCCACCAGCCCTGCTCCCCAGGCGTCGGCCGCGCTGACGAGGTCGGCGCCCGCCGCCCGGTACTCGTCGTCGGCGATCGACGAGTCGTCCCCGGCACCCTTCTCGACCAGGACCCGGTGGCCGTGGGCCACCAATTCACGGGCGCCGTCGGGTGTCAGGGCGACCCGGTGTTCACCCTCCTTGGTCTCGCGGGGGACGCCGACGTCCATTCCCTCACCGTAGTGGCGAGGTGTCGGACGGGCCGCTGAGCCGCCACTACAGTGCTCCGACCGAGTTGGTTGCGACCCGTGGCGGGCGGAGGCGCTTCCCGAAGCCGAGGAGGTCAGCCAATGTCGACCGAGGCCCACGTGTCAACACGCCGGGCGCCGGCCGTTCTCCTGGGCGGGGCGCTCGTCGCCATGTTCATGCTGACCAACGGTCCGGCTCGGGGCGCGTATCCGGGACCGAACGGGCGGATCGCCTTCGAGTCGAACCGCGACGGCAACCTCGAGATCTACTCCATGAACCCCGATGGCTCCGACCAGGTCAACCTCACGCGGGATACCGCCGAGGACACCGACCCGGTCTGGTCTCCCGACGGCACCCGCATCGCCTTCGTCAAGGCGTCGGAAGGCCACCGCAACGTCTACGTCATGAACGCCGACGGAAGCGGCCAGACGAATCTGACCCCCGGAGCGGTGACCACCGGACAGGGCAACGAGGGCACCAACCCGACCTGGTCGCCCGACGGCACGAGGATCGCCTACGCCTCGAGCCAGGGCGAGATCTGGGTGATGAACGCCGACGGAAGCGGCAAGACCAACCTCACCAACACCGTGCCGACGGTGGGTCTCGAGATCGAGCCGGCGTGGTCGCCGGACGGCACCCGTATCGCCTACGTCCGCGGCTTCGACATCTGGGTGATGAACGCCGACGGCAGCGGCCAGAGGCCCCTGACCACGACGACGGGGACGGGCCAGGACGAGAGAGCGCCCGACTGGTCACCCGACGGGAGGCAGATCGTCTACCAGAAGGGCGGTGCCGTGTGGCGGATGAACGCCGACGGGACCGG
>DASZJY010000443.1:0-1862 GCA_035947635.1 Acidimicrobiales bacterium
GGCCGGACGATGTACGTCGTCCCCTTCAGCATGGGGCCGCTCGGCTCCCCCATCGCCCACATCGGCGTGCAGCTGACCGACTCCCCCTACGTCGCAGCCAACATGCGGATCATGACCCGCATGGGCTCGCCCGTGCTCGAAGTGCTGGGCGACGGCTTCTTCGTCCCCTGCCTGCACTCGGTGGGCGCCCCGCTCGAGCCGGGCGAGGACGACGTGGCCTGGCCCTGCGACGCCGAGAACAAGTACATCGTCCACTTCCCCGAGGAGCGGGCCATCTGGTCCTACGGCTCCGGCTACGGGGGCAACGCCCTGCTGGGCAAGAAGTGCTTCGCCCTCCGCATCGCCTCGGCGATGGCCCGCGACGAGGGCTGGCTGGCCGAGCACATGCTGATCGTCAAGGTCACCTCGCCCGAGCAGGAGACCCGCTACATGGCCGCCGCCTTCCCGTCGGCCTGCGGCAAGACCAACCTGGCCATGCTCATCCCCACGCTGCCCGGCTTGACAGTCGAGACGGTGGGCGACGACATCTGCTGGATGAAGTTCGACGGCGAGGGGCGGCTGCGGGCGATCAACCCGGAGGCGGGGTTCTTCGGCGTGGCGCCCGGAACGTCCGACGCCACCAATCCCAACGCCATGAAGACCCTGACCCGCAACTCTTTGTTCACCAACACCGCCCACACCGACGACGGCGACGTGTGGTGGGAGGGCATGACCGACGAGCCCCCCGCCCACCTCACCGACTGGAAGCGGCAGGAGTGGACGCCTGAGAAGGGCACGCCGGCGGCCCACCCCAACGCCCGCTTCACGACCCCCGCCGCCCAGTGCCCGGTGATCGCCCCCGAGTGGGAGGACCCCGCCGGCGTGCCGATCTCCGCCATCCTCTTCGGCGGCCGGCGCTCGACCGTCGTCCCTCTCGTGAACGAGTCGTTCGACTGGCGCCACGGGGTGTTCCTCGGGTCGATCATGGCCTCCGAGACCACCGCCGCCCAGGCCGGGGCGGTGGGCAAGCTGCGGCGCGACCCCTTCGCCATGCTGCCGTTCTGCGGCTACAACATGGGCGACTACCTCGCCCACTGGCTCGACGTCGGTGCCGCCACCGACCCCGACAAGCTGCCCAAGCTCTTCTACGTCAACTGGTTCCGCAAGGACACCGACGGCAGGTGGCTGTGGCCCGGCTTCGGGGAGAACAGCCGGGTGCTGGCGTGGATCTTCGAGCGGGTGTCCGGCCGGGGCGAGGCAGTCGAGACTCCGATCGGGCGGCTTCCCACTCCCGGCGCCATCCCCACCGAGGGCCTCGACGTGTCCGACGACGACATGGCCGAGCTGCTCAGGGTGGACGTGGAGGAGTGGCGCCAGGAGGTGCCCTCCATCGACGACCACTTCACCTCGCTGGGCGAGCGCCTGCCCGACGCCCTCCGCGACGAGCTGGTCGCCATGGAGAAGCGCCTCAGCGCCGACGCCTGAACCCTCGACACGCCGTTCCGGGCGCGCTCGGGGTCACCGGGAGGACCCAAGCGCGCCCAGAACGCCGCCAGGCAGCGCTGGCTACCATGCCCACGTCGTCGGCCAGGGAGGGGAACCGCATGGCGGTCCACGCGTACGTGTTGATCCAGACCGAGGTGGGCAAGGCCGCCCAGGTGGCCGACGAGGTCGCCAAGATCGACGGCGTGGTGGCGGCCGAGGACGTGACCGGCCCCTACGACGTGATCGTGCGGGCCGAGGCCGAATCCATGGACGAGCTCGGTCGCCTGGTGGTCAGCCGGGTGCAGCTCATAGACGGCATCACCCGCACGATCACGTCGTAGGGGCCGGTCACGTCCTCGGCCGCCACCACGCCGTCGATCTTGGCGACCTCGTCGGCC
>DASZJY010000444.1:0-5591 GCA_035947635.1 Acidimicrobiales bacterium
GAGGAGGGCACCCGCTCGGCCGCCGACGCCGCCCGGGCCATCGGCGTCGACGTCGGCGCCATCGTCAAGTCGCTCGTGTTCGAGGTCGACCGCGAGACGGTCCTGGCCCTGGTGAGCGGGGCCAACCGCCTCGACGAGGTCAAGCTGGCGGCCGTCGCCGGGGGCTCCTCGGCGCGGCGGCAGGACCCCGCGTCCGTCCGGGAGGCCACCGGGTTCGCGGTCGGCGGCGTCCCGCCCTTCGGCCACCGCCGGCCACTACGCACCTTCGTCGACCGGGACCTCCTCGCCCACGACCGGGTGTGGGCGGGCTCGGGCACGCCCGACGCCAACTTCGACATCGACCCCGCCGCCCTGGTGCGGGCGACGGGTGGAGTGGTCTGCGACCTGGCGGCCGGTTAGGGGCGCGCGTCAGCCGCGAAGCCGCCGGGCCCGGTCGCGGAGGCCCCACCACGTGACGAGCACCAGCGCCTCCACGATGATGCGACCCGACATCTTCGAGGTCCCCCGCTCGCGGTCGGCGAACTCGATGGGCAGCTCGACGATGCGGCCGCCCTTGGCCGACACCCGGTAGGTCATCTCGATCTGGAATCCGTAGCCGTCGGCCCGCACCGACTCCAAGTCGATCGCGGCCAGCGTCGTCGCCCGGTAGGCACGGAAACCCGACGTGGAGTCCTGCACGTCGAAGCCGAGGACCGCGGCGGCGTAGCGGTTGCCCCAGCGAGAGAGGGCCCGACGGTGGAACGGCCACTGCGGGATGGAGCCGCCCGGGACGTACCGGGAGCCGATGGCCAGGGCGGCGCCACCCTCCACCGCCCGCAGCAGCGTCGGAAGGGCCGCGGGGTCGTGGGAGAGGTCGCTGTCCATCTCCACGAGGACGTCGTAGCCCCGAGTGATGCCCTCGTTGAACCCGGCGCGGTAGGCGCTGCCCAGCCCCGCTTTGCCCGGGCGCACGAGGACGTCGACGCCGCCCAGCTCGGTCGCCACCGCCTTGGCCATCTCGGCGGTGCCGTCGGGGCTGGAGTCGTCGACGACGAGGATGTCCGCGGAGGGAACCGCGGCGCGCAGCCGGCGCAGGACGTCGGCGATGTTGTCCGCCTCCTGGTACGTGGGCAGCACCACCAGCGTCCGCACCGCTGAAGCCTACGATGCCGCGGTGGCCGAGGAGCAGGGCGCACCGCCCGACCGGGGCCCCACTGCGCTGCCGACGGTGACCGCCCGGATCGTCGCCTTCGCCGCCATCTGCGTGGCCGGGATCGCAGGCTTGTTGATCGGCATGGCGCTCGTACGGGTGCAGTGCAGCGGGGACTGCAGTGTGCCCCAGGGCATCGGGGCGATCACGGGGGCGGTGATCGCCGCCGGTGGCGTGGCCGTCGTCGCCGTGCTGGTCCTGCGGGCGATGGGTGAGTGGCAGGCGGGAGCGGGCCGGCGGTGACCGTGGGGCGACACCCTCATCACCACGAACATCGGTCGCCGGCGGGGCGCGCTTGACGCTGCGGGTCGCCCCTCTTCAGGCGAGGCGCAGCCGCCGGAAGCCCTCGGCATAACGGACCCCGGCCGACCGACCGTCGTCCTCGGCCCGCCCCGCCACCACCGCCCGCACCCACTCCTCGTCCTCGTCGCCCAGCTGGCTGCGGTGACAGGCGACGGCGGCGACCTTGGTCTCCAGCGTCGCCCCCACGTCGACCCACACGTTGGGCTCGAGGGTGCCCGAGAGCAGCACCGACCTCACCTGGTGGGCGGGCCCCGCCTCCCGGAAGTAGTGGGGGTTGGCGGCCGCCGGCGCCACCGCGTCGAGGGTTGCCCACCCCACCACCCGGTGGTCGTGGTGGTTGAAGTAGGTGTCTCCGAAGATCACCGCCGTGGGGTCGGGACAGATGACCACCTCGGGCCGGACCCGGCGCACGGCGGCGACGATGAGCCCTCGGACCTCGGAGCAGTTCTCCAGCTCGCCGTCGTCCAGCGGGAGCTCCGCGTGGCCGGCCAGGCCCAGCAGGGCCGCTGCCTCGCGGATCTCGCCGGCCCGCCGCCTCGCCAGCATCTCGCCGTCGACGTCGGGGTCCGACGACCCCTTCTCTCCCCTGGTGCAGGTCAGCACGTGGACCTCGCATCTCGCCTGCGCCCACGCCGCCAGGGTGCCGCCGCAGGAGATCTCGGGGTCGTCGGGATGGGCGTAGACGGCCAGCGCACGGCCGGGGACCGCCTCGACCAGCTCGGGCATCGCCAGAGCATCCCACCCTCGATCGTCATCGCCGCGCCAGCTCGGCGGCCACCAGGCGGGCCAGCGCCTCGTGGCCGGCGACGTTGGGGTGGAACGACGTCCGGATGTCGTCCTCGACGACTCCGGTCATCCAGGGCGCGGGAGTGCACACCTCGTGACCGGCGAAGACGCTCGCCGCGTCCACGTAACGGCCCCCAGCCGCCTGCGCCGACTCCCGCATGACGGCGTCGAGGGCCCGGCCCTGGTCTCGCAGCCACCGTGCTTCCTCGCCGGTGATGCGGGCCGTGGGCGACAGGCCCAGCTCCGGGCAACCGTCGAGCGGCACGTGCGCCGGGTCACCGACCAGCTGCGGGTACCCGACGACGAGGAGCCGAGCCCTCGGAAGACGGCGCCTGATCTCGCCGTGGACCGCGTCGAGGCGCGCCCGTAGGGCCGCGATCCTGGCGCCGACCTCGGCGTCGAGGCGCGAGCAGGGATGGAGCCCGCTCAGGCACGCGCCCACGACTCGACCGAACCCGGCGTCGTTCCCACCGATGGTGACGGTGACGACCTCCGTGTCGGGTGCCAGCCAGTCGAGCTGCCGGCCCTCGCCCGATGCCGGCGCCCGCTCGAGCACGTCTTCGGTCGTGGCCCCGCTGCACGCGTGCAGGGACGGCAGCAGGTTCGTACGCTGGGCCAGCAGGTTGGGGTAGGCCAGGGGGCTTCGGCGGCAGGGGCCGCTGGCCCTGGGAAGGCCCTCTCCGGCGGGGAACGAGTCGCCCAGGGACACGTAGCGCAACAGGTCCTGGCGGCGCCCGCCGTCGGACTGGCACGCTCCGGCCAGACTGCCAACGACGAAGATCCAGACGGCGAGCGGCGCGCCTCTCTTCACAACCGAATTCTGAGATGTCGGGAGGGGACATGCAGGTAGCCCTGGGACGGGCGCGAGGAACGGTCGTGGGCCTCCTGGTCCTCGCCCTCGCCGCGTGCGGGGGGGACGACGACGCCGCTGAGGGGGCGCAGAAGGCGTCGTTCATCGCCGAGGGCGAGCGCCTCTGCTCCGAGCTCAAGTCCCGCCTCGACACCATCTTCCTGGACTTCGCGCCGACCCTGCCTCGACGGGCGGAGGCCTACAGCCAGGTGGTACCGCTCGGGCGCGAGTTCGCCCAGCGCTTCGCCGCCCTGCAACCGCCCGAGGACGACAGCGCCCGCATCGAGGCGAGCCTGCGCGACTACACCCGCGGCCTCGACCAGCTCGACGAGGGGGTGGGCGCCGCCCAGGCAGGAGAGCTGGGACGATCGAACGCCGCCTTCGACGCCGCGTTCCAGTCGTTCGCCCGCAGCGACGACGTCCTGCGCTCGTACGGCTTCACCGTGTGCGCCGAGGCCAAGACGACCCGCGGCGTGGCTGTCCTCTCGGAGGCGGACCGCCAGGCCCTGCGCCAGGAGAAGAGGGCGTACATCGACGACGCCGACGCCATCTGCCGGGAGGGCAACCAGCGCCTGAAGCCGTTGGAGGACCGGGCCTTCTCCGGCGGGATCCCCGATCTCCCGACATGGCGGACGTTCTTGACCTCGGCGATCCCCATCTTCGACGACATCCTGCGGCGCGTCCGGGCGCTGGCACCGCCCCCCGGTGACCAGGCGACGGTGGTGGGCATGCTCGACGAGTTCGACCGTGCGCTCGGCGCCGCCCGCCGGGCGAGCGACGCCGCCGCCGCCGGCGACCAGCGGGCGTTCGATGCCGCCTTGGAGGAGGCGGCGGCGTTCGCCAAGCGAGCAGACGACCAGTCGAAGGCCTACGGCTTCCGGGACTGCCGCGAGGGATGAGCCGCTCATCCCAGGCCGCGCCGGCACCCGCGTAAGCGGCGCACGAGGCATTATCGAGGGCCATGCCGAGCGATGACCCCGTCCAGGAGGTGCGGCGCGCCGACGAGGCGATGAGGGCGTCCGCTCCCGATGCGGCGGCGGCCCACCTGTCCGCCGCCATCCGCGGGTTCACGACGACCGGCGACTGCCGCCGGGCGGCCCTGGCGTGCATCCGGCTGGGCGACCTCTTCGCCAACTTCATGGGGAACCAGACGGCGGCGCGCGCCTGGTTCCTGCGGGCCCAGCGCCTCATCGAGAACGAGCCACCGTGCATCGAGCAGGGCTGGGTCGCGGTGGCGGCCCTCGGGTGCGACGTCGACGACCCCGTCGAGCTGCTCTCCCGAGCCGAGCTCGCGCTCGACCGGGCGCGCCGCTTCGGCGACGTCAACCTCGAGACCAAGGCCCTGGCCGACGCCGGCCTGGCCCACGTGCAGGGCGGGCGGATCGCCGAGGGGATGGCGCTGCTCGACGAGGCCATGGCCCTGGCCTGCGGGCCGGCCGATGACGTGGCGACGGCGGGAAAGTCCGTGTGCTCGTTCCTCACCGCCTGCTACTACACCGCCGACTTCGAGCGGGCTGGCTCGTGGGTCGACCCCCTCCGCCGCCAGGGGCTCATCGGCAGGGCTCCCTTCACCCCTATCGCTCTCAGCACCCACTGCGACAGCGTCCAGGCGACGGCGCTGTGCGAGCTGGGCCGCTGGAGCGAAGCCGAGGCCATGCTGACCCGCGCCATCGAGGAGTTCGAGGCCGAGGTGCAGGTGCCCAGCTGGCATCCTGCCATCGCCCTGGCCGAGCTCCGCATCCGCCAAGGCCGGCTGGCGGAGGCAGAGGTCCTGCTCCTGGGCAAGGACGGGCACCTCCAGGCGCTGCTGCCCGCCGCCCGCCTCCACCTCGCACGGGGCGACCACGACCTGGCCCGGGCGACGGCGGTCCGGGGCCTGCGGGCCATGCGGGACGACCGCCTGAGGGCGGCCGAGCTCCTCACCGTGCTGGTCGACATCGAGCTCGGCGTGGAGGACCTCGACGCCGCCGTCGGCGCGTGCGACGACCTGGTGGCGCGTGCCGCCGGGCTCGACGTTCCCGCCCTCCAGGCGAGGGTCGCCGCCGTGCGGGCTCGCGTGCTTGCCGCCACCGGCGACCTCGCCACCGCCATCGGGACGATCGAGACGGCCCTCGACGGGCTCGCGGCCACCGGGGTGCCCCTGCTGCGGGCCACGCTGCTCCTCGACCTCGTGCGCCTCCACGACCGGGCGGGGAACCTGGCGGCGGCCCAGGTGGAGGCGCGGAGGGCGGAGGCGCTGCTGGCCGACCTCGACGTGGTCGTCCCCAACGGTTACGTCGCCCTCCTCGAGCGGTTCGGCGGGGCGGCCGCCGCCGGCAACGGCGCCGCTCCTGTGAGGGCGACCCTCAGCCGGGAGGACCGGTGCTGGGTCGTCTCCTGCGGGGACATGCGGGCCCGGCTCAACGACACCAAGGGACTGCGCTACCTCGCCGAGCTCCTGCAGAGCCCGGGCGTGGAGCGGCA
>DASZJY010000445.1:0-5437 GCA_035947635.1 Acidimicrobiales bacterium
ATGGGAACCCGGTTCAGCCCGGTGTAGGACACGGGGATGCGACCGTCGGTGACCGTCGCCGGGTCGACGACGACGCTCGATCCGTCGTCGGAGCTTCCGGCCGCCTCCTCGAACGCCACGCCCGCCCCGAGGGACTGCAGCATCGACGAGGTGATGGCGACGTCGCCCAGGTAGGGGGCGTTCACGATGGTGCTGGGGCCGTCGCCGAGGAGGGCGGCGACCATCAGCTTGGTCACCGCGTTCTTGGAGCCGCCCACCCGCACCTCGCCCCGCAGCGGGCCGGCCGGCTCGATCTTCCAGGCGCTGGCGTCGGGCACGGGGGCCATCATGGCACCCGCCCGGCGGCTCCGGGATCAGGCGGGCGAGGGCAACGGGACGTCGGCGGCGGCCGACCGCGCCAGCGCGGCAGGGAGCGGCTCGGCGTGCACGACCCGCAGGCGCTGGGTGGTGCGGGTGAGGGCGACGTAGAGGGCGCGCAGGCCCTGGGGGCTCTCGGCGACCACCGCTGCCGGCTCGACCACCACCACCGAGTCGAACTCGAGACCCTTGGCGGTCGCCAGCGTGAGGACGGCGGCGGGGGCGTCGAGCACGGCCCCGTCGGTGCCGGCGGCGGCCAGACCGGGGCCGAGGGACTCGGCGAGTGGTCCGAGCAGGTTGACGGGGGCGACCACGCCCACCTTGCCCGGAGAGACCTCACCGATCTCGGCCTTCACGGCGTCGGCCGCCTCGCCCACCAGGTCACCGGCAGCCACTCGGGCGAACTCCGGTGCCACCCCCGACTGCCTGACCGGGATGGGCGGCGTCATGTCGGGGGCCACCTCGGCAAGGACGCGGGCGGCCACCTCCATGACCTCGGCCGGCGTGCGGTAGTTCACCGTGAGCCGGGCGATCCTCGGGTCGCGCCGGTGCGGCAGGTGGGCGATGACCTCGTCCCAGCTGGCGGGGGCCCACACGCCGGTGGCCTGGCCGAGGTCACCCACGATCGTCATCGACCCGCTCGGACACCGCCGGGCGAGCATCCGCCACTGCATCGGGGACAGCTCCTGGGCCTCGTCGACCAGAACATGGCCGAAGGTGCGGGTGGCCAGGTCGGGCACCTCCTCGTCCCCGTCGTCGGCCTCATCGAGCAGGTGGCGCCGGAGCGCGGCGCGCACGCCCTGGTCGGCACCGATGTCGTCGAGCGCCCGCTCGATCGCCCGGGCCTCGGCGGCGGCGTCCTCGTCGTCGCCGTCGGGGCCGACGCCGGCGGCCGCTCGGGATCTCTGGGTGGGCACCGAGCCCAGCGAGGTGAGGGCCTCGTCGAGCAGCGCCACGTCGGCGTCGGTCCAGGGCACGTCGGCCAGACGGGCGCTGCGAGGCCGCTCGATCACCCGGCACTCCTCGGTGGTCAGCACCCCCCGCCCGGCATCGGCGACGAGCGACGGCGACCCGAGGAACCGGTGCAGCAGCGACTCGGGTGACAGCAGCGGCCACATGGCATCGCATGCGGCGACGAACTCCGGGACCTCGCGCAGGCGCTGCTCCACCTCGACTCGGGCGGCGTCGCCCACGGCGACGCCTCGCCGTCCGAGTTGGCGGACGAGGAGGCGCAGCACGCCCCGCTCGACGCCGGCGCGCCGCTCGTTGTGCGTGCCGGGCCGACGGCGCGTGCGGCTGACGATGCGGGCGGAGTCGGCGACCGACACGGTCAGGTGGTGTACGCCGAGGGGCACCACCACCTGCTCGGCAAGAGGCCGCTGGCGCTGGGCCACGGCCCGGGCGACGATTTCGACCATCCGGGGGTCGCCCTTGACCCGTGCCGCCGCCGGCGCGTCGACGCCCCGCACGGCGGTGGTGGGACGCAGCCCCGCGGGGGTCGCGAAGGTGACGGTGTGCTCGCCCAGCGACGGGAGCACGTCCTCGATGTAGCGGAGGAAGACCCGGTTGGGACCGACGAGCAGGACCCCCGCCCGCTCCAGGGGGAACCGGTGGGTGTAGAGGAGGTAGGCGGCCCTGTGCAGGGCCACCGCGGTCTTGCCCGAGCCCGGACCACCTTCGACGACGAGGATGCCGGCCAGGGGCGCCCGGATGATCTCGTCTTGCTCGCCCTGGATCGTCGCCACGATGTCGCCCATCCGACCTGTGCGCGAGCGCCCGAGGGCGGCGAGGAGGGCGCCCTCGCCCATGAGAACCAGGCCCTCGTCGGCCTCGCCGTCGGGGCGGGGCTGGCCCAGCAGCTCGTCGTCGATGGCGGCGAGCCGCCGTCCCCGGAAGACGAAATGGCGACGGCGGGTGAGTCCCATGGGGTGGCGCCCGGTGGCCCGGTAGAACGGCTCGGCTGCCGGCGCCCGCCAGTCGACGAGGAGGGCGTCGTGGTTGGCGTCGGACACGGCGAGGCGCCCGATGTAGAGACGCTCGCCGTCGTCGTGGTCGGTGCGCCCGAAGCAGAGGGGCCCGTCTCCCACCCGCAGCTCGGCCAGCCGGCGCTCGGTGACGTGCATCCGGACGTCGCGCTCGAGGCGGGCCTGGTGGGTGCCGCCGGCGCCCTGGTCGAGGACGCCGGCCACCACCTTGCGGGCCTGCTCGCGCATCGCCTCGAGCCGGTCGTACGCACGGTCGATCACCGCCTGCTCGGCGGCGATCTCGTCGTGCTGGAGGGTGGGGGGCTGGGGTGGCGCGTTCACGGAGACGGTGATTCGATGGGAAGGACGGTCAGCGCGCTCTTTTCAGGCTGAACGCCGGGCGGCTATTGAGGATGTTCCTCTCTTTCGCCCGGCGCTATTTGAACATTCTACCACTCGAGGATGCCGACGGAGCCGGCGATGAGACCCTCGTTGCCTCCTCCTCCCACGCGAGCCCCCACCCTCCGTCGTCGGACCTGTGCAGGCGGGCCGGGCGCACCACCGGGATCCTGCGTCCGGGACCGGCGTCGTCCCAGCGCGCCGCCCGCACCAACGGGCGCGTCCAGTCACGCTCGACGATCTCGATGACGAACGCGCCGTCGACCACGGCAATGCCGACGGGCCAGACCTCGGCGAGCCACCACGCATGCAGGGCGGCGTGGGCCCGCACCCCGACCTTGTCCATCTGGCCGCTGACGGTCGCCTCCTCGTGGTCGGCGACGATGCGGACCTGGGCGCCCGAGATCACCCGGCTCCCGAATCGCTGCTTCTCGACCGTGAGGTGCTGACGAAATGGCGGCAGCGCCCGTTCCTTCGTCTGGTCCTGCAGCAGCCGGCCGTGCTTGTCGAGGTACGAGGCCCGTCGCCATGCACGGGCCCAGCTCCACGTCATCCCCAGGCTCCGGGGCAGGGCCATCTCCCTCGGGGCCAGCACGGCGTCGGCGCCCATCCAGGTGTGCATGCGGCTGAAAAGCTCCGGTGGCATTCCGAACTGGTCCCGCCACAGGCGCAGCGCCCGCAGGCAGGCGCACGGCTCCCCGCCGAGCACGAGCATCGCCCGCTCGGCGCTGAGGTCGTGGTCATGGAGCACGAACTTCCCTCGCTGCCAGCTGACGCGGTGCTGCTCACCCTCGCACGGGATGGTGGCGGAGACGGGCGCGACGTGGTGGTACCACCGCGGCCGGCGTGGGAGGGTCACGGGCCACATCCTCGCGCCCGTCGGGCGGAGCGGACGGGCGCCGCGTCCACCCTGCGGTCGGCTGGCAGACTCGGGCCTCGTGCTCGACGACGCCACGGCCACGCTCGAGACGGAGCTCGCCGCCGGCGCCGACGAAGCGACCCGCCTGCACTGGGAGAGGTACCTCAAGGGCACCGCCCGCTTCCGGGGCGTCCCGATGGCGGGCGTCCGCTCGGCGCTACGGCGCACGTGGCGTGAGCACCGCCTCGCCGAGGCGTCCACTGACGAGCTGCTCGCCCTTGCCCACCGATGGTTCGGGGCGCCCATGAGCGAGGACAAGCTCGCCGCCGTCCTGCTGCTCGCCGAGCAGATGCCCGACCGCCTGAGCGTCGACCACCTCGACGCGTTGGCCGCCCCGTTCGCCGCCGGCCACGTCACCGACTGGAGCGTCTGCGACTGGTACGCCACCAAGGCGCTCCACGCCTTCCTGACCCACGACCCCGAGGATGTGGAGCGGCGTGCCCGGGGCCTGGCTACGTGGGGCGGCGCCGGGAGTCTCTGGCAGCGACGCGCCGGCCTCGTCGCCTTCGTGAAGCTCGCCCCCCGCGCTCCTGTGCAGTTCGACGGCTTCACCGACCTGGTGGTGCAGCTCTGCCGGGACAACCTGGTGAGCGACGACCGCTTCGCCCACACCGGCCCCGGCTGGGTCCTCCGGGAGCTCTCCCGGGCTGAGCCCGAAGCGGTTCGCGCCTTCGTGGCGGCGCACGATCGACTGTCCGACGAGGGCCGGCGGATGGCCCTCGCTCGCCTCCGCCCCGGCCCGTACAGGCGGCGATGAATCGTGGTGGTCCTGGCCTGTGGCGGCATCACACGGGGAGGGGAGCGATGTTCATTCAGGTCATCCAAGGCAGGATCAGCTCGGGCGACGAACTGCGACACCACGTCGACCGCTGGGAGCAGGAAGTGCGCCCGGGCGCCGACGGCTACCTGGGCTTCACCGGGGGAGTCGCCGACGACGGCACGGTGATCCTTCCTGTCCGCTTCGAGAGCGAGGAGGCGGCCCGCGCCAACAGCGATCGGCCCGAGCAGGGTGACTGGTGGAACGATCCGCCAACCTCTTCGACGGCGACGTGGCGTTCCGTGACTGTAGAGAGGTCGACACCATGCTCGACGGCGGCTCCGACGACGCCGGCTTCGTCCAGGTCATGCAGGGCCGGGTGCGCGACGGGGGACGGCTGCGTCAGCTGGAAGAGGAGTTCATGCCCAAGCTCAGCGAGCTGCGTCCGTCGTCATCGGGAGCGTGCGCGCCTGGGACGGTGACTTCTTCTCCGAGGCCATCTACTTCACGAGCGAGGCTGAAGCGAGAGAGGGCGAGTCGGGCATGGTCGCGGAGGTCGGCGAGGAGTTCCACGAGTACATGTCGCTGATGGAGACCTCATGTACATCGACCTTGGTGACCCTTGGCTGGGGAGCTCCTAGGCCCGAGGGCAGCTGTCCCGATGACGGGCGGCTCCGCGGTCGACGCCTCGGCGTGCTAGAACCGCTTCGACACTGAGTCGGACCAGCCCTGGCGGGACGGGAGGTTGCTCGATGGCGGTCACGGGGCGTACCACTGGGTTCTCGCGGCTCATGCTCCTGGCGCTGGTGGCGCTGCCTCCGCTCCACGGGGTCGCCAGCGCCCAAGTGGCGTGCGGGGCGGTGATCACCCGCAGCGTCACCCTCCATGCCGACGTCGGGCCCTGCTCGGGTGACGGCTTGGTCGTCGTGGCCGACAGGGTGAGGGTCAACCTCAACGGCCACCGCGTGTTCGGGACGGCCGCCCAGGGAACGTCAGCGGGCATCCGCCTCCTCGATGTGCGGCGGGTGACCTTGATGAACG
>DASZJY010000446.1:0-3788 GCA_035947635.1 Acidimicrobiales bacterium
GCGTCCAGGACGTGAAGTGGGTGGGCGTGCGCCTGGCCGACCTGCTCGACCGGGCGGGGGTCAAGGAGGGCGCCCAGGGCGTCACGTTCAGGTCGTTTGACGGCATCTACACCGACACCCTCACCATGGACCAGGCCCGGCGCGGCGACGTCATCGTCGCCTACGAGATGGAGGGCAAGCCGGTGACGTCGTCCCACGGCGGACCGGCCCGGCTCTACGTCGCCCCCATGTACGGCTACAAGTCGATCAAGTGGTTGGAGAGGGTCGAGGTCACCGAGGGCCCTCCGGCGCCGGGGTTCTGGGAGGAGCGGGGGTACGACGTCGACGCCTGGATCGGAAGCTCGAACGGCCGTGACGACCCTCCCGTCTGAGACGGCGTCGGAGACCCCGCCCGCCCCGCCCCGCTGGCTGCTGCGCTTCGACCGCTGCGAGCGGGCCGTGCACTGGTGCACGGCGGCCCTGATCCTCGTGCTCCTCGCGACCGCCGCGATCCTCTACGTCGGACAGCTGTCCGTGCTCGTGGGCCGCCGGCAGATCGTGCGGCGCGTGCATGTCGTGTCGGGCCTGCTCCTCCCCCTGCCGTTGCTCGTCGGCTTGGTAGGCCGCTGGCGGCGTGGTCTGGTCGCCGACATCCGGGCGTTCAACCGCTGGGACTGGCACGACCGGCGATGGCTGCGCTCACGGGGCCGCGACCCGAGCGTGCGGGTCGGCAAGTTCAACGCCGGCCAGAAGCTGAACGCCGCCTTCGTCGCCGGAGCCGGCGTCGTGATGCTCGGCACCGGCTCCATCATGAACTGGTTCTCGCCGTTCCCGATCAGCTGGCGCACCGGCGCGACGTTCGTGCACGACTGGACGGCGTTCGCCATCGCCCTTGTCGTGCTCGGGCACCTGTGGATGGCGTTGGCGGATTTCGACGCCCTACGGGGCATGATCACCGGCCGCGTCCCCGCATCGTGGGCCCGCCAGCGCCGTCCCCGCTGGTACGAGGAGGTCACCGGCCATCCGGCGCCGACCGACGAGGACGCACCGCCGCGGGAAGGCGAACCGGTCAGCCGCAGCGGGTGAAGGTGACGGGGTCGGTGTCGGTGACGGCGGCACCGGCGTGGCGGTCGGCCCACCGGCGCAGCCCGGCCACGAGCTCGGCCCGGTCGGCGGGCGTGTCCATCGCGACCGCCGCCTTCACGCACAGCCGTTCGTCGTCGAACCAGGCGACGTAGCGGTCGCCGCCCCATCCCTCGGCGGCCCGGGCGGCCGTCGCCCGGTCGACGCTCGACTGCAGGACGAGCCGCAGGATCAGCTCCCCCAGCACGCCCCCGTCGACCCGCTCGCCCGCCGGCTCAGGGTCGGCTACCGGCTTGGGCCGGTCGCCGGCGAGGAAGCGCTCCGGGTGCAGCACCGCCTCGGTGGACACCGGCGGGTCGATCAGCGCGGCGTCGAGACGCGGCGGCCCGCCCTCTCGCAGCAGGGCGTCGACGAGCGCCTCGCCTGTCTCGTAGGGAAAGGCCAGCAGCGCCTCGAACACCCGGGGCACCGCCGGCTCCGTGCCGCTCGGCGGGTCGCCGTCGATCTCCGCTTCCCGCCTCTCCTCCGCCGAGAGCGAGGCGTGGTAGCGGGCTTCGATCCGCACGGCGACGCCCTCGACCAACGACTGGAAGGCGATCGCCGCCTCGTCGTCGCGCTCGTCGAGCTCCGGCCGGTCGAGCCCGAAGTGCTGGTCGTCGAGGGCGTGGGTGAGCTCGTGTACCAGCACGCGCCGCACCGCCGGCGTCGGCCGGGAGCCGCGCACGAGGAGCCTGTTGCTCTCGGGGTCGTAGAAGCCGAGGATGCGGTCGTCGGACTCCCCCTCGATCGCGCTCGGGTCGAAGTCCCCCTCGACCAGGCCGAGGGCCCGGAACAGGCCCACGAAGACCCGCTCGCCGTCCTCGTCGCCGCCGCCCGCGTCCCTCCGGCGCAGCCGGCGCACGGCTTCCTCGAAGCGGTCGTCCGACACCAGCCGCACGTCGACGGGACGCTCGAAGCGCTGGCCCCGCTCCCGTTCGACGAACGCCTCGAGCTCCAGCACCACCTGCTCGAGCGCAGGCGGGACACGCCGCCCGTCGTCACCGTCCAGCCGGAGGGCGACCACCACGCCGTCGGCGACCAGCACGGCGACGATGGCGACGGCGCAGATTCGCGACAGGGGACCGGGGGCGATATGGCCAGTTTCCCGCGCACAGCCCCGAAGCGGGCCCCGCCGGCCCCTCTCACGCCAGCATCTACGCTTGGATCGACACCCACGAGGAGATGCCGTGCAGGTTCGGATCGGAGTGACCCACTCGCCCAGGGAGATCGAGGTCGACGTCGACGTCGACGACGACGGCCAGAGCCTGGCCGACGACATCAGCAAGGCCCTGGGCGGCAACGACTCGGTGCTCTGGCTGGTCGACCGCAGGGGTCGCCGGGTCGGCGTGGCCACCGACAAGGTCTCCTACGTGGAGATCGGGAGTGACGTCGGGGATCGCCGGGTGGGGTTCAGCGCCCTCTAGATGACTGCTGATCTACTTCGGTCGGGCCTGCGGCCCGAAGCGCTGAGCTGCGACTTCGCGAGCTCAGTCGCTGGGCAGCGCGATAGAACAGCAGTCATCTAGGTCGAGCCCGGTGCTCCCTGAGGCCCCGCTGTGACCGTCGACCTCCTGAGCCGGCGCCTCCTGTTCGTCACCGGGAAGGGGGGGACGGGCAAGACCTCGGTCACCGCCGCCCTGTCCCTGCTCGCCGCCCAGCGGGGAGCGAAGGTGCTGGCCTGCGAGGTCGACGCCAAGGGCGACCTCTCCGACTTCTACGAGTCGGCGCCGGTGGGCTTCCGGCCCCGCGAGGTCCAGCCCCGGCTGTTCGCGATGGCGATGAACACCGAGGAGTCGCTGCAGGAGTACCTGCGGCTCCAGCTCCGGCTGCCGGCCATCACCCGCATCGGCCCGTTGGCTCGTGCCTTCGACTTCGTGGCCACCGCCGCCCCCGGTGTCCGCGAGATCCTCACCGTGGGCAAGCTGGCCTACGAGGTACGGGAGCGCCATTACGACCTCGTCATCACCGACGCTGCCGCCAGTGGTCACGTCATCGGCCAGCTCGCCGCCCCCAGGGCCATCGACGACCTGGTGCGGGTCGGCCCCGTCCATCAGCAGACGGGCTGGATGCTCGACATCCTCAGTGACCCGGCGGTCACCGGAGTTGTCGTCGTGGCCACGCCCGAGGAGATGCCGGTCAACGAGACGATCGAGCTGGTCGGCCGTATGCGGCGGGAGACCGATGTGGACGTCGCCGCCATCGTGGTCAACCGGGTCCTCCCGGAGCTGTTCAGTCACAGCGACGAGGAGCTCTTCGAGCGCCTGCGCGAGCCGGAGCTGACCGCGGTAATGGCCGAGAAGGCGGGCGGCCCGGTGGACAAGGTGTTCGAGGCGGCCCGTCTGGCCGTGACCCTCCGCCGGACCCGCGCCGGCCACCTCGAGCGGCTGATCGACGCGGTGGGCGACACGCCTCTCCTCTTCGTCCCCTACCTCTTCGCGCGCGGCCACGGCCTTCGCACGACAGCGCAGACGGCCGAAGCCCTGTCGGCGGAGCTCGGGTACTGACGCCGTGCCGGGCGCCAAGGCCTACCGCGATTCCGGTTCGCTCGAGCAGCTCCTCGCCGCCAAGGAGATCGCGATCTGCTGCGGCGCCGGCGGCGTGGGCAAGACGACCGTGGCCGCCGCCGCCGCCACCATGGCGAGCCTGTCCCTGGGCGGCAAGGTGCTGGTCCTCACCGTCGACCCCGC